>QCVV01000007.1 GCA_003210235.1 Prochlorococcus sp. AG-686-O05
CGAAATCCTAGGCCCTCTTGCTTACGATAAACAAGGTGGTGGTCAGTTTCTGGGGAATGGTAATAATCCAAGAAGATCAGTTAGTGATGCTACGGCACAAGCAATAGATAAAGAAGTTAGAGATTTGGTAGATGATGCTCACGAGACGGCATTAAATATTTTAAGGAATAACCTCCCATTGCTAGAATCTATTTCCCAAAAAATTCTTGAAGAAGAAGTTATTGAAGGGGAAAGTCTAAAAAATCTTCTTGCTGAAACTAAAATGCCTGCATAGTAGAATTTAGATAGCATTAGAGATATTTATGATAAAACCTTACAAGCTTTCTAATAATAACTTTTTATCAAGTTTGGATATCTCTACTGATGAAATCATTAAAATTTTAAAGCTTGCAGAAAATTTTAAAAATAAAGAATTAAATATCAATTTTAAGGATAAAGTTTTAGGATTAATTTTTGATAAATCTTCTACTCGTACAAGAGTTAGTTTCCAAGTAGCAATGTCAAGACTTGGAGGGACTACTATTGATCTTAATCCAACAACTTCACAAATAGGTAGAGGAGAACCAATTAAAGATACAGCGAGAGTTTTAAGTAGGTATTGCGATGTTATGGCAATTCGAACATTTGATCATTCAGATTTAGAAGAATATGCGAAATGGTCTACAAAACCAGTTATAAATGCTCTTACCGACTTAGAACATCCATGTCAGGCTTTAGCTGATTTTTTAACAATTAAAGAGGAATTTATTGATTTTAAAAACGTAGTTTTGACATTTGTAGGTGATGGTAATAATGTCGCGAATTCTCTTATTTTATGTGGGGCTTTATTAGGAGTTGAAGTTAGAATTGCATGCCCTAAAGGTTATGAACCCAACCCCTTCGTTATTAATAAAGCAAATGAAATATATAAAAATAAAAATTTATTGAAAATCACAAATGATATATATAATGCTGTTTCAGGAGCTAACGTTCTCTATACGGATGTTTGGTCATCTATGGGAGAAGAAAAGCAAAAAGAAGAGAAAGATGAAGTTTTTAATAGATTTACTATTGACAGTGATTTAGTGGCACAGGCTGACAAAGATGCAATAATTCTTCATTGCCTTCCTGCTTATAGATCTAAAGAAATAACTGATGAGGTTATTGAAGGTAAGAATAGTAGAATTTTTGATCAAGCAGAAAATAGATTATATGCTCAACAAGCACTCTTATCTTGCCTTCTTTCTTGATTAAGCTTGCAAATTTACTTGTTAATTGGTACAAATGTATTAAAGTATATTTGTTTTTATGACATCTTCTGTGGAAAATAATCTTACTGATGCTCAAAATGAGCTTTATGGATGGATCAAAGAATATATGAAAAATTTCCAACATAGCCCTTCAATCAGGCAAATGATGCAAGCTATGGGATTAAAATCTCCTGCTCCAATTCAAAGTAGATTAAAGCATCTACAAGAGAAGGGATACATTTCATGGCAAGAAGGGAAAGCAAGAACAATGCAAATAGTTGATGAAATTGTAGAGGGAGTTCCAATTATGGGCTCAGTAGCAGCTGGAGGTCTAATAGAAACTTTTGCTGACGTAAATGAAAATTTAGATATTTCTGATGTGTTACAAAAAAAAGATGTTTTTGCTCTAACAGTAAATGGGGATTCAATGATAGATGCATGTATTGCTGATGGAGATATGGTGCTTATGGAGCCCATAAAGGATTCGTATTCTTTAAGAAATGGAACAATAGTAAGTGCAATGGTTCCAGGTTTGGGAACAACCTTAAAATACTTTTTTAAAAGAGGGGAGAAAATATTTCTTGAAGCTGCAAATCCAGCTTATGAACCAATAGAGTTAAATTTAAATGAAGTTGTATTTCAAGGGAAATTGTTAGCAGTTTGGCGAAAGTTATAATTTAGTTGACTAAATAATTGAAATAAACAAGTTTATTTATAGGTTTTTATTCAAATAGAAGATTTAACGAGGTTAAATAAAAAATATGATAAAAAAAATTCAATGGATTAATTATATATATCCTTTTCTTGTTATTATAATTCCCTCATCCAGAGTGTTTTATAAGTATCTTCCAATATTTAATTCTTTCGGATATTTACTATATGTACTTTTTTTCATATTTTTTATTTATTATTTATGCAAAGGCAACTTTTCGAGGATTATAAATTTCTTAGCTCAGCCAAAGGTAATAGCTTTATTCGTACTCATCTTAACCGCAGCAACTTTAATAATATATCCTATAGCTGATTCTCTTAAATATGAAATGAGAGGCTCAGATCAAGATGATTGTATAATTTTATCTGTAAAACAACTTTTGCAATTTTCTAATCCTTATATTGAAGAAAGTTATCATGGTAACCAGTTCTCTTGTGGTTTTGGAATATTAATTTTATATTTTCCATTTGTTATAACAGGTATCTATCCTCTTGGTTCAATAATAGGAACATTATTTGCTGCTTTTTCTCTTAAAAATATTACTAGAAATATTAATGTATCAATTGTTTTCTCATTTTTTATTTTTACCTCGTTTGCATGGTTAGAGTTAACTGCCGTAGGGTCGGATTTGAATTTTATTGGATGTGGGTTATTAATTCTTAGTTACGGTATTTCAAAAAATGTAATTAATAAAAATCCTAACCATTTATTATTTTTATCAGTTTTTGCAGGACTTCTCTCAAGTTCAAGGATAAATTTTCTTATGATACCCCCTTTAATAGCATTTCTTATATTTAAATATTGGAGAAAAGGAGCAATAGTTTTTTTAGTTGTCTCTTTAATAGTGGCGATAGTTCCATCGGCCTTTATATACAGTCTTAATCCTGATGGATTTGCTCCTTTTCATTTAATTGAAAAGTCATCTAACCTTTTACCACTAGGAATAAAAGAAACAGCAATATTTTTAACTTTAATATCTGCAGTAGTTGCTTATAGGTTATCCATAAAATCTCCGCAAAATATACCTAAGGGTATTTTCATAACTCTATTACCTTCTTTATCCTTTTTATCTTTTGGCGAATTGTATTATTTTAGAGAAGGTAACCTCTCTAATTGGGAAGGTGCAAACTATTTCATACCTCTTATACCTTTAGCGATTTCTTTTATATCTATAAATTCATTGAAAACCTTAAATCATAAAAATAAATCTGAAAAATTAACACCTTGAATTCCATAACTTAATTTAAGTAAATTCTTATTAATTAATTACTAAATTAATTAATAAATTCATTTCTTATTTCCTCTTGCAATTCTTGTATTGATATTCTTGATTTCCAAATTAAGTGTTTATGCTTTTGATCAATATTATTTTTAGTAATTGCTATATTTTTATGAAATTTACCAGCTGCTAATAATGTTGGATTTATATTGCCAGTTATAGAGGTATAAATTTTATCTAAAATAGATATGATTTCACATATTATATTTGGGACGAATAAAATTCTTAATTTAGTATTAAAAGATTTTGCAATTAATTTATAAATTTGAAAAACTGTCATATTTTTATCTAAGGAAGTAATCCAATATACTCCTGCATTTATTTTTTTTGTTTCCCCTAGTTCAATAAGAGAATAGAATACATCATCTAAATGCGTAATACTTCTATAGTTTTGTCCACTTCCAAAAAGAACCTGATATTTCCAAAAGAAACTTTTAAAGAATTTTTTATTTCTACTGGGCATATTAGGACCAAAGAACCAAAAACCTCTTAAGATGGTGACATTTAATAAATTCTTCAAATCATAAGATTTTAGTAATTTTTCTGCAAGATATTTTGACTTCCCATAGTCTTTATATGGATTATATGATTGGTCTAAACTGAAAAATTTCTTTTTACGTTCATACCCACAAACACTATCAGTGCTCATGAAAAGAAACTTTTTTACTTTATTTTTAATACATGCATCGGCTAAATTTTTTGTTCCTAAATAATTAACATCGTAATGAGCTTTTTTCTTTTTTGGATAAACTGTGCCTGCAAGATGCCAAACGATATCAACCCCTTTTGTTGCTGAAATTAAGGATTTGAAATTAGATAAATCTCCATTTACAATTTCGAAATTTTCAGAAAGATTTGGTAAATATTCGATGTATCTTTCTTGGACTAATAACTTTATATTTTTAAATCTATTTTTCTTGTTTTGATTAATATCCTGATTGAGCTTTTGTAAAACTCTATTTCCTAGCCATCCTGGATAGCCAGTAATTAATAATGTAGGGCTAGAATCTTTAGATTTATATTTTTTTCTTTCTAATAAATTTAAATGATTAATATTAAGATCTTTTTGTTTTATGAAAAGCTTTATGTCATCAAATATTGCATCTATTTTTCTACATTTATAACCAAGCTCTTTAATAGAATCTTGATTATCATACCAGGAATATTTACCAATTACTTCTCTCCCATATTTAGGGTCTATAGGACTAAAGTTTCCTAAAATGGAGATTACTTTTTTTAATGGCCTACTTGGAAGATTGAAGAAAGGTTTTGGTCTATTAAAAATTTGAGATATCTTATTTAAAAGTTCGTTAAAAGTAAGGTTAAAACCTGAAAGGATATATTTACTATTTTGAGTTCCTTTTTCCATTGCAAGAATATGACCTTCAACTACATCGTCAACATGTACTAAGGAAACTCCTCCATTGATACTAAAAAAATTACGTTTAGTTGATAATTGACTTAAAAACTGATTAGGAGGAGTGCCTTTATAATCTCCTGAGCCAACAACCCAACTTGGATAAACTATTCTTATATCTGTATTAGTGTTGACTTTTCCTCTTATCCATTTTTCTGCAAAAATCTTCCCAGAAACATAAGGTAAGCATGTATTTGTTTCAAAGTTTTTTAAATCTATTAATTTATCTTTCGTTTCGCTTCTTCCAAGTACAACAACTGAACTTGTATAAACAATCATTTTTACATTTTCTTTTAACGCTGCGCCTATTACAGATTTTGTAATTCCTAAGGTATTTCTGATTAATTTTTCTTTATCTTTTGTTTCTGTACTATTTTCAGAAGCCAAATGGAAAAGAGCGTATTTTTTTTTTAGATATTTAGAAAATGTTACTGTATTGTGTAGATCACAAACCACTATTTCGGCTCCTAAACTTTTTAAATAATTAGAAACTGTTGATTCTTTTCTAACAAGTGCAATAACTTTGTATCCCCTCTCTATTAATGCTTTTACTAATCTATTTCCAATATGACCAGTAGAACCTGTAACAATTATTTCTTTATTATTCATAAAATTGAATCTATACCAAGTAATCTATTTTTTGTTAACCACATTAAAGTATTTATCGAATTTTTAATAGCACTTAATTTTACGCTTGGACTTGGAGCTTTATAGTGTATTGGTACCTCAGCAATTCTATAATTTCTTAATAAATAACGTAATTCAGTTTGGTAGAAATGTCCTGTAGATTTGAAATCGTGATTTATAATTTTTTCAACAATAATTCTATGAAATCCCTGAAATCCACTTGTCATATCACTCAATTTTGCACCTAAAAAAACTTTAGCTAAAAGAGTCCCAAATTTTGAGAGTAAAATCCTACGAATTGGAGATTCTGTGATACTCCCTCCATTGATAAATCTACTTCCAAAAGCGCATTCATTTCCTTCATTCAAAACTCTAAGAAACATTGGTATTGCTCTAGGGTCATGACTCAATCCCGCGTCCATCTCAATAAAAATCTCATGTCCATTTTTAAATGCAGTTTTTAAACCTATAAGATATGCGTCTACAACATTTTTATTATCCGGGGCCCATATAGTTTCAAAACGGCTATCATTTTCCGATAATGAATCACATAATAGTCTTGTTTTATCTTTACTTACATTATCCACAATTAAATAAACTTTACCCGGAGGAATTTCCTTAATAACGAACTTTATCATATCTATAAGCATATTAAACTCTCTTTCTTCATTAGCTAAAGGAATTATTAGCGCCCAATTTTTATAGTACAATTTTTTTAAATTTGTTCAATTTTTATATATTACCATTTTTCTTTAAAAAGAATTGCATAGTTCCATAGCTGACTCAATAGCAGCATCTAAATTAAAATATTCCCACTCTGCAAATCTTCCACAAAGAAATATATTTTTTTCTGAAAGTTTTAGTTTAAGATTTTTAATTAGTAATCTTGTATCCTTATCTTGAATTATATAGGAATTATTACAATAATTATAGGCGATTAGTTTAAGGTTGAATGGTAATTTTTTTAATTCAAAAATTATATCTTCTCTAGTTACTTTTCCTGAGAATTCAACAGTACAGCTGACCTTATTTTTACTAAAATTAGCATCATTATTATTAGGCGAGAAATTACCTGTCATAATAATTCGATGAGGCTTTATTTTCTTATTTGGAATATATACCCAAGAATAAGGATTCTTATCGCATTCGCATAATACTGTTGTTGTGGAATTAGAATCTAATAATGAAATTTCTTCTAATAAATTTTTAATTTTTAGATCTTTAATTATCTCTGAATTTAATACTTTTGATAAAATTCTCACATCTCCAGTGTAAATAACGTTGTCAAAAAGTTTATCTGAATTATTAATTTTTATCTTCCCTTTGAAATAGTTGATTTCATTGATTTCTTCATGATTTATTTCATGACCTTCCGATAACCTATTAACGATAAATTGGGAACCATTATTCTTTGGATAATAAAATTTTGAATGTACCATATTATCTACTTTAGAATAGGTAATATTTTTAACTAATATTTCTTCCGGGTCAATCATTGGTAGCTTTTCTTCAAGCCATTCAATAGGAATTAATTTTAAATTTTTATTCCATATTTTTTCATTGTATTCATAAAAGTAATTTTTGCATAAAGTTTCACCAAAATTATTTGTTAAAAATTCATAAAAGGTATCACATTTTTTAATTCCTTTATTAACTTTAGTTTTACTTAAATGGATAAGTTCTTTAACTATTTTTGATGCGGTTTTATCTTCTAATTGATTTAAATTAAGTTCAATTGGATAGTTAATAAAATTATTATTCAAAAAAATTACAGCATTTCTATCTGCTTTTAAAAATTCTTTATCTTTATCAAAGTAATTCCAAAACCATTTGGAGACTTTTAAATTTTTAGTATTAAATACATGGCCTCCAACCTTATGAAATAAATTACCTTTTTCAAAGACACAATTGATTAACCCTCCTGTTTCTGTTTTTTTTTCAAATATTAAAGGATTTATATTTTTTCTTTTAAGTAAGTTAGCACAAGCTAAACCAGATATACCACTTCCAATTATCGCAAAGTTTTTCATGAGTGAATATTATCAATTAATAATTTTTTAAGTTGCAATAATTTAATAGTTATTAAAGAAATGTATTTATTATTAAGTGATGGATTATTTAAAAACATTTAGATGATTTTTTTTCTGATTTTTATTAGGCATATTATTCCTATAAAAGTAATATACCAAAGAGTCATAGATCTTATAAGAGTTGTTATTGGAATAGCTATATCAAGTGGAATAGATTTTATGTTTAAAAGAGCAACAGTTGTAGCCTCAGTAAAACCTAAACCCCCAGGAATTAATGATATTGCTCCTATTATGCCAGAAGATATATGGGTGAAACTAGCATCTAATATTGATACATCATTAGAATAGTTTCTTAAAAGCAAATAAAAAGCAAAGCTTTCTAGCATCCATGATGAAATAGAGAGAAATATAATAAAAATTATTGATTCTAACTTTCTGATTTCCTTATTTTTTTTTATTGATTCAATTTTATTAATTGGAATATATTTATTTATAATTTTTAAACATTTTTTAATCAATATCATAAAGATATTTTTTATGATATTCCTAAAATAAATAATAGTTACCATAGTAAATATTAAAATTAATAAAAGATTTTTGTTTAAATAGAAATTACTTAAAAAGTTTTTTATATTAAATGCGAAAAATATTAAACATATAAAAAATACTGCTGATAAATCTCCAATCCTCTCAATTACTAGTGATAAAAAAGAATCTAATTTAGGTATATTAAACAATCTTTTTAAGAAGAAACATCTTAGAAGCTCTCCTACTTTGCCTGGTGTTGCTGTAAAGGCAAAAGATGCAAACCAGACTTTTATTTCCTCTTTAATTTTAGGCTTATATCCAAATGATTTTAAAATTACTCTCCATCTGAAATATCTAATAAAAAATCCAATGGTAATTAATAGTAATCCAAATAATATATCAGGATAAAGTTCTTCAATAAGTTTGGGAAAACTAATCTTAGAAGTGAAATTTATAAATACAAAGTAACTTAAAAAAGTTATAGGCAAAATAATAATTAAATTTCTTATTGACCCTTTAATATCCCTTTTTATCTGATTCATTTATTATTATTTATATTCTTTGAATATATTATTATTGTATTAAAATTTTCTTTTACATAATTGATTTGTAAATTGTTTGAAAAATAATATCTTGAATAAATATAATGACTTTAAAAATATTGTCAAATTAAAAAAAACCAAAACAGATTTTAATAATTTTAATTATCTTAAATATTATGTTCTTAGTATCAATCCAAAATATTTACTCCCTATTTCATAGTATTATATAATTTACACAAAAAAGTTTTGAAGTGTTATTAAAGCAAAAGCTAAGATATATTTTTAATATTTTTGCTCATAAATTAAATAATTCCAGTAGACCCCCTATATTAGTTTCATCAATGGGTAGAGCTGGCTCTACTTTATTGTTTCAGGCAATTATGAAAAGTTTAGCTATAGATAGATTCCCTTATTTACCATTAAGTATTTCGCGTTTACTTTGCCATGGAACAATGTGGTTCCCTGGTTATAAATTGTTCAAAGGACTTGTGCATAAAACACATGTTCATGGATATGATTTTCCTAATGATACTAATACAAAAATTATCTATGTATTTTGTAAGCCAAGTGATTCAGTCCTATCTGTTATTAATACGAAATCGAGAAGAGGTAAGGGATGGATAAATGAGCATTTTCATAATCTAAAAGTCAATGGTAAATTTGAAGATCTACCGTATAGAGATGTTTTGAGATTAGAGGATCACTTGAAAGGATGGTTATCAAAAAAATCTGTGAATATTTTGTTTATAAGATATGAAAATATATGGGAGTACAAGAATGAAATAGAAGAATTCTTAAATTTAAAAATAAATTTACCAGAGTTTAAATTAAGAAGAGAACTTTCTGAGGAAGCAGAATCTTTTAGAGATATTTGTAAAAAAAATTATGCTGAATTTGATAAGAAAGTTGATAAAATTCCTAATTTTAGTATCTCAAATTAATGCTAAAAAAAATAATTTTAATCTCTGGAATATGGTCTTATACAAATATAATTTTTACTGCTCTCAACCTAACATTAATAGCATTAATTTTCAGTAGATTTTTAACTGTAAGTGATTATGGTTCTTACGTTAGTGCGAATTTAATTATCGAGTTCTTAAGTAATATAGGGGGATTAGGAGTTTCTGCTTTTTTAATTCAGCGAGAAAAGATTGATAATAAAATTATTTCTGTTTGTTTTTTATTAATATCTTTATTATCTTTATTACTGATATTAATATTAAATACAACTTATTTTTTAGATTTAAACTCTCCAAATATTTCTGAAATTTTTTTTATTTCTAGGATTCTTTCTTGGAATATTTTATCAAAAAATTTATTATCCGTTATTAATGCAATATGGTTTAGAGAATTAAAAAATAAACCAATTACACAAATATCAATAATATCAGGATTTATATCTTTCTTATTAGTAATATTTTTGACTTCATCTATTGATCCTTTTAAAGCTCTTTTAATATTTACAATATCGCAGCCAATTATACAATTGATTATTTCTTTAAGGCTTATAAAATTTAAATTATTTCTTGTCTATGATTTTTTAATTATTAAAGAAATTTTTGATTATGGAATTCCAATTGTTTTTACAAGGTTAATAGGTTATCTTAATTTAAATTCTCCAAAGATAGTCTGTAGCATATTCTTAGGGAATTATGAATTAGGTATTTTATCTTCAGCAATTTTAATAACGGAAAGTATTCATAGGATATTTTTTAGCTCTATGTGGTCAATATGGATGCCCCTTCTTGGGAAAATAAGGAGAGAAGCACCTATAAGATTTGGCGAATTTTATTTACGTCTTAGAACTATTCAGGCAGCAACAATAATTCCGATATTGTTATTATTATTTTGGATGAGGAGACCTTTATTAACATATTTATTACCAGAGAGGTTCTATCAAATTGAGAGTTTATTGCCGGGCTTAATTTTTGCAGGTCTCTTTTTATCAATGAATTATTTATTTAGGCCAACATTAATATTAATAGGAAAAACAAGGCAAAGATTAAAATTTGATTTATTGCGATTAATATTATCTTTTATGTTTCTTATCCCTCTATCTAATTTAGGAATAATATATATAACTTTTGCTTTAGTTTTAATTGAGTTAATCTTATTTTTGATAAGTCAATACTTATTGAAAGATATTATCAAGAAAAGCTTATTTCAACAATTCTATCCTTTGCGAGGAACTTTTATTGCTGTTTTGGTAACATCCATTATTTATTGTGGAACTGCAATATTCTTAAATTATGATTTCAATTTATTTTCTTTCATTTTTTACTCTTTGTTTATTCTTATAACGTATGTATTTATAGTTTTTAAGATTGATAAGAGTTTAATGTTTGAGATCCGCGATCTTACAAAGATACTTTTTAAAGATAGTAAAGTGATAGATTCATAGTTATAAAATCTTAATTATAAAAAAATATATACTTAGATATCTAAACATGGACTTCCCTTTAATAATTTATCTGAGACTTTTTTATCTCTTTTGATGAGCCTTAATACTATGCCCATTCTCCCTTTTTCTATTGATGTGGCAGCAGCAGATCCATGAATTAAGGCTGAATGAAATACTATAAAATTTCCATCTTTTATTTCCAAACTTTTTGAATTTTTATCGTAGTCAAAGTCCTCAATTATTGGTTTAAAGTGGTCTTTTTTACTTTTTAGATGTGAAGGGCTTATATTCCTTTTAATTTCACTACTTTTTACCGAACCTGGAATATATCTAAAAATACCTGTTTGTTTATCAATATTAGATATAGCGATTAATAAAGAAATATGAGTACCTATTTCCCTAAAGTCTATATCTCTATCATTTTCTTGAAAATGTTTATCATGATGCCAATTAATTCCCTTATAGGGAAATCCAGGCCTTTTGTAAAATATATTACTTCTCCAGATTTTGTATTTTTTATTATTTGTAAAATTTGAGAGGGTATCCTTTAAAACTGGATCCTTTATTAGTTCTTTTAAATGTTTACCTAGGAAATTACTATGCCAATTTGCTGCCGTACCTCCTCTCCAATTTGATAGTAATAATTTTGTTCTCCAGTTTTTTGATATAAAACGGGATAACTTTTTTCCAGAATCGCTTAATTCAATAGGGCCGCAAATTTCTTCGTTGTTTATCAATTATTTATACCTTTTATTGATTGGTTTTGTATCTATTTTATATTAATATTACTTAACTGATAACATAATTATTCAATGGTAATTAGTATTAAAAAATCTTTTCATAGATTTTCTAACAAATTTAATTGAAAATTCATATGAAACAAAAAAGTTCTTCAAAAAAATTTATAATCTATCTGATTATTTTAGTACCATCATTAATTATTTTTCTTGAGTTTTTGTTAACTTTAATTTTTTCATTTAAAGAGAATAAACTTCCTGTAAATAGATTTGGGGCACAGAAATATGATGTTATTAATGGTTGGAGGAATATTGATAAAGAAGCTGACCAAAATAAATTTGAATATATTGATCAACATGGTTTAATAAATACACCTTTTAAATCATCAAAATTAAAAGAAGCAAATATTAAGGGTGTAATTATTACTGGTAATAGTGTTGCAATGGGATCTCCGATTCTATTTAGTGATTTTGAAACTACTTTTGTAAATAAATTAGAAACTAGTTTGAGAGAAGAAGATAAGAGGATTGATTTTATTAATTTATCTAATAGTGCCTATAATTCTTGGCAAGAAACTGTTGAAGTCGCGAGATATTTAAATTCATTAGTCCTAAATGATGATCTTCCTGAAATATCTTACATAGCCAGTATTGGAGGTATTCAGGATTTTTGGGATTTTTTAGATGTATTAAATTATAGAAGTTACCCGATCAAAGATTACTATAAGGCAAATGGATTAATGTCATGGGATTCTCAAAATGGAGATTATTTAGAGATTATCAGTAGTTCTCAAAATGGCAATATTACATCTGCTTTTAGAATACTTATAAATTCAACAATGCTTAATATTAGGAAAAATAGTAATTTATTCCTTGCATTGAAGTTTTTTAAACATAACTATTTTCGAAAAGGATTATTGATTAATGAAACTCAAAATTATCAATTGAATAATGAAATAGAAAATTACACGGCTTTAAAAGATATTATAAAAAATAAATTAAAAATTCCATTTAAGGATTATGAAGTTAAAAGAAATAATGTTGTAGATTCTAAAATTAGAAATTTTGAAATTCTCACATCCTTGAATCCGATTGGAAGTAATATATTTATTTATTTGCCATCGATGATAAATATTAATACTGATATAAATAAGAAATTTGCTGGAATCCCTAAATATAAAAATCTAGATCTTACTTGGTATGAGTTAAAAGTTCTTGAAAAAGATTATAGGAATGTGCTTTTTAAAAAAATTAAACAAGTAAGTAATTTGGAAGAATTTGATCTAAGTAATTTTGGTCAAAGAAATTGGTTTTATGACAATAGCCATTTTTCTGTCACAGGGCAAGATAGATTACACGAAATTTTATTACCTATTTTTAAAAATATTATAATTTAATTCAAAACTTACTATAATAATAAAAA
Source organism: Prochlorococcus sp. AG-686-O05 (assembly GCA_003210235.1). Lineage (GTDB taxonomy): Bacteria > Cyanobacteriota > Cyanobacteriia > PCC-6307 > Cyanobiaceae > Prochlorococcus_A. Next base: position 12,926 of record QCVV01000007.1, read on the forward strand.
AGTTATTATGAAAAATAATTCAAATTATTTAAATGTAATGCTTGAGACAGCAAGTGCAGAATTTGGTTCTGCTTTAGAAATGTTGGCTGCATGCAAGACTTCTGTTAAAGATACATTTGCTTTTGGATATTTTGAACATTCAAAAGATGAATATAATCATACAAAAACATTTTTATCAATTCTTTCAAAAGCAGCAAGAATGATGCCAGCTGATATTGCAAGAAAATATAGATTCAACTCTATTTCACTCTTCTCAAAAGGTTACCTTTCTAAAAACGGTTATCTTATAGAGACCATGAAACTTAAGGATTTCATAGCATATGTTTATACAAATGAACTATTAGCTAAAGAATCTTTTGAAGGGATATTGAAATTAGTAAAAAATAATTATGAAGATACAAATGCAATAAAAAATATTATGAACGATGAATTGAGGCACCATGGTTTCGCTAAGGAACACTTTTTAAAATATTATCCTAAACTTCAGCCATGGCAGCTTAAATACTATAAGGCTAAAGAGACAGCTAAAAATAGATTTAGGAGGATTTATGATTTTAATTTAAAACTATTAGGAAAATTACTCAATCCTCTCTATATTTTATTAGGTTATTTTGGGGTTCAAATCATATCTTTAATTAACACATCTAATTTATCTAGAACAGGTAGAAATCTTATGGATCTCAAGTCAAATTCTATTCTATAAGTTAGTAATTCTGAAATGTATTTAGGAATATCTTGTTATAACCATGAATCTGCAGCTGCTTTGATAGATAATAATGGTAATTTAATAAATTATTATAGGGAGGAATCTCTTAGTAGAGTTAAAAGTGATAAGTCCTTTCCTAAAAGATCTATAAAAAAGATTTTTGAAGAAAATAGTCTTAATACGGAAAATATTAGATCAATATGCTTCTATGAAAAACCTCTTAGTGCTTTTTTAATTCCATTAAAAACTGCTTTGAAACATATACCAAAAAGCTTAGATTTAATTTCTAATCAATTTCGAAACTTTGATAAAAGTTCACTTTCATGTTATTTAGATATTTCAAGAAGTTTTCCTGGTCTAGAAAATAAAATACTATACGTTGATCATCATCTTTCTCATACATTAACGGCATTAGTTTATTCACAAAAAAAAAATAATTTATGTTCTTTAGTAGTTGATGGTTTTGGGGATAGAAGTACAACTTCTATCAGTTTTGTTAATAGTCCATATGAAATTAACGAACTTTGGTCTTGTGATTATCCTGTATCTTTAGGTTTATTTTATTCTGCAATAACAGATTTTTTAGGATTTCAAGTAAATGAAGGAGAATTTAAAGTAATGGGTTTAGCATCATATGGAAATAGTAATAGTAAAATCTCTAAAAAAGTTTCAAAATTACTTTATTGGGATGATAAATATAAAAAAATCCAATTAAATATGGATTTTTTTGATTATCATGTTTCTCTTGAGAATTCTTTCAGTCCAAAATTAAAATCTTTGATAGGTGAACCAAGAAATCCTTTTTTACCTCTTAAATTAAATGATAAAAATTTTCAACATTATGCAGATATTGCTGCTGGAGCTCAAGAAGCAATAATAAATATACTTTTAAATCTTTTTGAATATTCGTATCAAATAACTGGCTCTAGAAACTTTCTCTTTTCAGGTGGCGTAGCTATGAACTCTGCCTCTATTGAGAAGATTGCAAAACTTCCATTTATCGATGAAATTATAATTCCACCAAGTCCAGGAGATGCAGGATCAGCAATTGGAGCGGCATATTATTCATTTCTTAAATGTAATAAAAACTTTTCAAGTAAAATCGTTTTACCAAAATTGTTTCCATCTATCTATAGTTATAATAATCAAAAAAAGCTTACAAAAAAAATTATTAGTAGAAATTTTGAAAAAATAAGCGATAGGATGGATGAATCTTATAAAAAGGTGGGAGAATTGATTTCTTCTGGAGAAGTTATTGGGATTTCAGTTGGCAATTCAGAAACAGGTCCAAGAGCTTTAGGTAATAGATCTTTAATATGTGACGGTTCTAATCATGATGCAGTTAATTTTCTTAATACATCAATAAAAAATAGAAGTCCCTTCAGGCCAACTGCTCCCTGCATGCAATTAAATATCGCAAAAAAATATTACGAATTGCAGCCAGCTTTAATGCAGGCATATAAATCAATGGGGGCAACTTGTAGATGTAAAAATGGTACAAATTCTAATAGTTTCCCTACAAGTCATGTTGATAAAACAGCAAGAATACAGATAGTTGAAAAAGACACAATCTTAAATGACCTTTTAGAAATTCTTAAAAAGTATGATATTGAAATACTTGCAAATTCATCTTTAAATTTGAGTGGCGACCCTACATGTTTTGACTTAATAGATGGTTTAATGGTTTGTGCCAGAAGTCCCTTAAGATACATACTTACAGACTTTGGATTGTTTAAAAGTAAATATTAAATTATGCAATTTTTTAGACTAATTACACATCTTATTAAATCAGTTTGGAAAAATACAACTCCTTTACAAGCTGCTTTAATAACTGCTTTATTTATAGTAATAATATTAATTTTTATTGTGAGTGTAGTTCAAATTCTTGTTCCATTTACATATATCGCTATTTAAAACAATCTGCTTTACTTTTTATTGTGTTATTAAAATTTATATGTGTTTTAAATTGCTATGCGATTAACTAAAAGATTAAAAATTCCTATAAATATTTGTAAAAAATCTATAAATAGAATTGTAAGTTTTTTAAGAATAATAAAGTTTAATTTAATATTCCCTTTTTTTGAATCTGAGAAAGAAGTTAATGTTATAAGAAGAAAATTAATTAAAAATCAATCAAATTCGGAAAACTTTTCTTTTACAAATAAAAAATTATTCTGTATTCTTGAGCAGGGAAATGCAATTAATAATGAATTAACTCTAAAAAGAAAAAAAATATTTGATACTGAATTCTCAGATGTTAAAAGGTTAAATTGGGAAAATAACAAAGACGATGAATTAGCTGATTTTTTTTCAACAAATATGTGTTGGAGCGAGGGAAGATCTTTCTTATATGAAAAGGTTAAAGGTAAATATGAATTCTACATTTTTATTGATGATGACATTGATATTAAATTAGTAAATGGAAGTGGAAGTGATGTTGCAAAGTCATTAAAAAAACAATTAATAAAATATCAGCCAATACATGGCAGCATACCAAATAATGCATGGCCTAAAAAATATTTTTACAATAATTTTGAAGATATATTTATTATGAAGGGAGGTGATTTATGTTTACAAATATTTAGAGATGATTTTGCTTCAATAATGTTTCCAACCTGGAAACATGGATCAGGAAGCTCAATGTGGTATTGCCAATTCATTGCCCATATATTATTTCCAAGTCAGTCTTTATATCTAAATAATTTTAGAGCAATAAATACAAGGCATGATCCTCATAATGACTTCGAATTGAATAATTACTCTAAACCAAAAGAAGTTATTAACTATTTTGAAAATAAAATTAAACAGAAATCATTAAAAAGTTTATTTAATTATTGGTTTGAATATTCAATGTCAGAAAGGATACTTGATAAAGGAAAAAAATTTAAAAATAGATTAACTTTAAGTTTATTAAATGAGTTAATAGAAAAAGAGTTTTAATTTCAAATTAAATAAATCTATTCAACTTAACTTTTAAATAAATTTTTTTATATTATAAATTTAACCAAGAAAGTCTTAAGATCTTGTGATTTCTAAACTCATGAAATAGTTTTCTAAAAAAGACTTTTCTATAATTAAGATTATCCAGCTATTAAATCTTTAAAAGACTTTTATCTATCTGATAACAAGATATTTTCCAATTTTCGTAAATTTTATTTAAAGCTAAGGTGTTATCACAAATTTTTCGTAAATAATGTACATTTGCCCAATGTCGATCGTCAAGAATAATAATTCCTTTATCTTTAATTAATTTAAGACTTTCATTAAAATCAAAGATAGGAGTCAAGCCATCATGTAATCCATCTATATAAATTAGATTAAAGCTTAGCTTTTGTAATTCTAATTTTTTTAATCCCTCTAATGATGTTTCCCTTATTTGCTTAACTGAAAGATTAAATTTTCTCCAGAGATTTAAAGCTTCAATAAGATTAGAGGATTTGATAGGTGCCAAATATTTTTTTCTTCTACCCAAGAATCTTTCTGGTTGATCACTGCCCTCGAAATATCCCTCTTCAAAATAAGGATCGATAGAAATTCCTTCAAATTTGAGATTGTGTGCAATGCTAAGTAAACCAATTAATGACATACTTTTCCCTTTGGCTGATCCAATCTCTAAATAGTTAACTTTTTCGAACTTATTTTTTAGGTCAATAATGCAATTCTCAAATCCAAAAGCGATCTCTGGTGCTGTAGCTCCAGAGTATTCTTCATGCAATAAACCTATAGTCTGTTTTGCTAAAGCATTTACTTTTTTGGCGCATTCTTTAGAAATAGTTGTCTTATATTGATAAAAACCAACACCTTTTAACAAAAACCTTTTTATGTAAAAATCAATAATATGCGTTTCATTTTTTATTAATGATTTAAAAACAATATTAGGGAATAAAATAATCTTCACAAAGTAGTTTAATAAATGCTTCAAAATTTTATTCAAAAAGAAAAATTTTTTTAAATTCACAAATTCTTTTTATGTTTAATTCCTTTAATATAACTATATACAAGTAAACAACTAAATATTTATATAAAAATCAATCTATAAGAAGAAAAGTCTATTTGAAATTTTTATTTATTCCTTTGTGGAATTTAATTAAACTTTAATATTTCAAGAATAATATAGTTAGTAATAGTTTCTCTAATAAAAACTATATTTCCATCAGGATCTCTATTTGGGAGGATAGGATTTTCTTAAATATTGCTAATATTTGCTTACATTAAATTATTTGGCTTTAATTCTCCAAATGATTCCAATAAAGAAGAAATTGAAGCAGTAACTAAAGAAGATTTTGATGGAGCAGATAAATCTAGTTTGTAGTTATAGTGGAGATTTGGAATTCAATTGATCATTACTATTTCAAAGATAAATAGTAAAAATAAATTTAATAGAATTTGATTTATTATTTATTTTATAAATAAAATAGCCTCTCTAAAAAGTGTTTATTTTTTTAGTTTAGTTTTTTTAAGATTTGAAAAATCCATTTTAAAAGTAACACTATTTTTTATGATTCAGAAAGTTTTTACTAATCATTATCCTTCAAAAATTAATTATTTTATAAATAACTTTTTTCTTTTCTAGTTGATTTGAAAATAATAAATATTTATTTATCTTACATTTAAATTGATCTTCATAGTTTTGAAAAAGTTTTTAAATGTAACTAATATATCTGCATATTTATCATCAAGGTCCAATAAAAAATTAAAATAATTCTTGTTTATAAGAAAGTTTTTCTTTTACTTTTTCTAAGCTTAAAAATTTATCAAAGTCTAAACTATTTATATTATTAACCAATATAAATCTATCAACTTATTTAATCTTCATATTTACAGGTTCTTAATACAAAACTTTTTAAGAAAAAGGAACATCCTAATACTTTTATAGTTAGGAAGCATTCAAGATAATTAAACAATTTAAAGTTTCAAAAGTTAATGCTTTTGTAAAGCCCTTAAAAATGCTAAAACTTCTAAAACTCTAGTGTCATTTAAGAGTGCAGAATTCAATAAGCAAACTCTATAAAGTAATATAGGAATTATAGTCGTTACGAATAAAGTCTCTAAAATTTTTTGATGACTAACGTTTCGAGATTTGGGGCCATAGCTCAGCTGGTAGAGCACCTGCATGGCATGCAGGGGGTCAGCGGTTCGAGTCCGCTTGGCTCCATCAGAATCTTAACTAGTTATACTAGTTAGTCTGGACAATTCATGATAACAAAATGATAGGTTTCAATAAGTCAAACCATGCTTAATTATTCCCTCCTAATAGCAACTTTGCGAGCGACAACACTTTTGAATAGGTAGAAAATTTATATAGTAGTTTTTATTCTTACAGACAATGGCTAAGTTGATCTTAGAAATGAAATTAACATTATTTATTAAATCTAATTAATCTTTAATTTTTTATACGTAAAAGCAATTGTTTCTATATCAATTATTAAATTAGAATTGAAAGCTAATAATATTTAGAATTTTAACTATATAGAAATATTGAAAATAATAAAAATTTAAATTTTTGATGGATTATTTTTAAAAATAAATTCAGATCTTTTCTAACTTTCCAATCATTAAGGCTACATCCATAACCCAATTTTAGCTAAGCAAATAATCTCTCAATTAATCATCTTCTTTTAATTAGTTTAATGAGTTTAAAAGAAATCAATTTAAATATATTATTTTCCCCTCTGATGGAGTCCCTGATTTAGTTATAGCGAAAATCATGTATGTTCCATCCTGTAACTCATTTTTGTTTTTTGGAATATCAACTAGGAATTCATTTTTGTTTATTTTAGAGAATTGTAAAGATCTGAATTTGGGCTCTGATCCCTGAGCATGTGTGGTACTTCCAGTAGAAATTATTGTAAATTTTCCAATATCAATAGGATAATCTTTATTTAATTTAATTTTTAATATTCCTCTCTTGATAGATGTATTTATATTTTCTATTTTAGGCCGCTTAGCTAGAACAGTTTTATCTTCCCAGTCTTTATTAAATAGGTATGGAGGATAAAATACCTCTGAATTCCATACGTCTCCTCCAGATACTAAAATTGTTCCATTAGGTAAAAGAAGAGATGTACTATGGTAATTCCTTCTGAAATAACCCTTGTCCATTAATGTAGATGTTTCATTAAAAGGATCATATATCTCACCTTTGTAGTGGCTAAATTCTAGATCTTTATAAGAGGAGCCTCCATTAATAAAAATCTTTCCATCAGGAAGTATTGTAGCGTTAGCATTAAATCTTGGCATTAGCATATTATTCGCTTCATAGATTTTTGGTTCTCTACTATTGCTAAAATCTATTTTTATTACTTTATTGGAGCCTGAGTATTCTTCACCATACTGTTTCCCTCCGAATAAATAAACAATATCTTTTCCTATCATGACTGTTGAATTGTATGCTCCAACTGGACTCCCTATTGTTAAAAGTCTCAATTTCCTTATGTCATTGTGACCCTTTTGATGAATATGTGCATCTTGTTCCTTATTCATATTAATATCATCTATTACTCCTGAAATTCCACCAGTTTCTAATTTAATCTCGTTTGTTTGAAAAACCCTGAAGTCATTATTTTTCTCCATCACCCAAACTTTATTATAAGAAATTCCAACTATATTACCGTCAGATGATAAGTAACTTCTAGGATAATTCCATTCCTCATTTGTACCGTTGGGTTCACCAAATAAATTATTACTCGAAGCTTTATAGAGAGGTCGCCATCCATTTTCAAAATTATTTAAATCTAATATTTCAGGAGTTATACTCGGATTTGAATTTACATGATCTGTTCCACCAATTAGGACTAATTTATTATCAGAAGTTCTAACAACAGATGCGTACCATCTTTTGTAATTAAGATTTTTACTTTTAGTAAATTTCTTTTCTTTGATGTTATAAATCATTGTTCCTGCTTGAGTATCAGGAAGGCTTGTATTCATATTTTTGTTTCCACCTATAATCAATAATCTTTCATTATCTATAACTCGTAAAACTGAGCAAAACGAATCCATTACAACTGGCTGCTTAAAAAGTGTATGTGAATCTTCTGCAAACCCTTGTTTAAAATCCCAAATATCAAAATCTATTCCACTGTTAACATCATGACCAATCCATTGATGAAGACCGTCATCTCTTTTTAAGTTTCTACCATCAGTTATTTTAATTTTTTTATTTTTACGTCGATCAATTTTTTCTTTATCATCTATACCATAGGTGCCAAAAGTCATTACAGAATAGTCAGGAAGTAAAATTGAATGAATTGCAGTTACATTCCAATCTATAGGAGCTGACCATTGCCCAATTTGATTTGCATCATTATTAATTTTAATATCATTTAAGTTATACTTTGCTAATTCCTTATTTGACATCTTGAGAGGATTTACCAAAAATCTACTAGTGTGATGATTATCTACATGCTTCTTTATTTTTTCTCTAGCGGAATAGATATTTAATAAGGAACTAAATAAGATAATTACTAAAGAAATAAAACCTGAAGTAAAAATTAATATTTTAAAAATAAGTTTATATTTTTTATTCATCAAGAAATTTCTGTAATTATAATAATACTATAATTATAAAAGTTATTTTTTTAATTATATTTTAGTTTCTAATTTCTTAATCAATATTAGAAATCGTAGTTAATTTAATTTTTAATTTTATATCTTTGATATGATTTAAAAGAAAAAAAAATCTATGGATTTAAAACGAGATAAAAAATTATTTTTCCAACTTACCTTATTGATCTTTCCATTTATGGTCTTAACAATAGAGGTTATTTCTTTTGGGTTAAAAGTTTTTGGTAAATCAATATTTCCTGAAAGGGCTTTTATAGATTATTCTCATTTAACTTCTGACATGGTTAACGGAATAAGGTTTATTGAGCCAGATAATAAATCCAGTGATCCAAAAAATATTTATATTGAAAAACACGGTTTAGTCAAAACTTTTCATACGGCTAGTTCTGAAAATAGAAATTTAGACATAGGATTAATTATTACTGGTAACAGTGTTTCTCTAGGTCACCCATTAATCGAAAGAGGTAATTATAAAAACACTTTTATCAATCTAATTGAGAAGAATTTAAGAAAAAAACAACCAATTGATATAATTAATCTTTCTTTTTATAATTTCAATTCTTGGGAGGAAAAAGTTGAATTAAATCGATATGTTATTTCTCAAACTAATCATAATGATTTACCACAAGTAAATTTAGTTGTGAGTATTGGTGGTATTCAAGATTATTGGGGATTTGTTGAATCGCTTCATAATGAGAAGAACTTAAATGATTCATATTACAAGGCTGGGGGGCTTATGACATGGAAAAATAGAAATCAACCTTTTGTTGATTTTTATGAAGAATCTTATAAAGCATCTCAGGGGAATATATTTTCTAGTGTGGGAATATTACTAGATTCTTTTTTTACTTTTGCAAAGAAAAATAGTAATACTCTTGAAATAATAAGGAGATTTAAAGACAAGAAATTTAACAATATAAATTATCGGGAATTTGAGGATTTTAATGAAATAACCAATCATAAATCTCTTTTAGATAAAATCATAAATACTAAAATTAAAATTACTCCTAAAGAATATTTAAGTAAAAAGAATTATGTAATTGCCTCAACAGAAAGAAATATCAAATCGATAGTTAATAGTATCCCAAATAAAAAGTTTTTGTTTGTTTATTTACCTACTCGCATTACAGTTACAGATCAATTTAATCTCAAAAATAGATATAAGTTTAAATCTTTAAATATTAGAGATCTTCATATAATTGAGAAAGACTATAGAAGGACACTTATTTCTAAATTATCTTCACAACAAAATATTGAAGTTATTAATATTGGTGACAAAGGAAGTTATGATTGGTTTATAGATGAGAGTCATTTCTCATTAAAAGGACATCAAGAAATAACAAAGTTATTGCAACCTATTTTAAGAAAATACGTAAGTCCTAATGACAACAAAATCAAATAGAAATCAAAATACAAATAATATGAAATATCTAAATATAATCCTTAAAACTTTCTGCTCAATTTGTCTCTGCCCTTGAAACTTAAAAGATTTAAATTTTTTAAAACCTTTTATTATTTGCAAATATTATTTCCTGCTTTTTTATTAAGTTTTTTTAGAGAGCCACTATATTTCTCTAAACCAAGAATTTGGGCTGAAGATGGCACTATTTATTTAAATAATGCAATAGATAATAGCTTTTGGAATATCTTTGATCCTAGTAATACTGGCCAATCCGAAATAAATTATTATAGTTTTTATACAAATTTTTTCTCTCATATATCTGCGAATATTATTCCAATTTCATACGCTGCTCATGTAAATACATATGCTTCTTTTGTTTTTCAGATTTTAACATGCATAGTTATTTATAATTCAATTTTTTATCTTTTCAAAAATAAATATATCTGTATTTTTTTAGCGTTAAGTCCGATATTTTTAAGCTCAGCTGAAATTTGGCTTAGTCTTATTAGCGTTCAATTTTGGGGATCTACCGGGATGATATTTATATTAAATGCAAAAAAGCAAAATATCTTAAATTTAATATATTCTTTCTTGGCTTTCTTTACTGGGAGTGGAAGTTTGTTTCTTTTGCCTTTCTTTCTATTGAAAATAATAAAAGATAAAAAAAAGGATTTAATTTTAAATTTTATTTCTTTAATAGGTATAACCGCATTAGTAATTCAAATCAAATCGTTTTTTGACTCCGATGCTGATTCTCTAAGATTTCAAATAGATTTTCTTAAAAATTTACCAAAAGGTTTAGTTTCCTCACTTTTTCCAAGATTTATAAATACATCTAATAGTTATCTCCCAGTAAGTTTGAATTCAACTTATAACTCTTTTAATTTATTAATTATTTTTTTATTTATTTTATTAGTGTGCATATCAATAGTTATTTGCTTGAGAACTAAAAATAGTGAAGAAATAAGGTTTAATTTGTTAATGCCAATTTTTTCTTATTGGTTACTTTCAACAATTTCATCTATGAATATGTCTGGTGGAGAAAGATATGGATTACCTGTATATTGTGGATTAACTTTTGTAATTTTATTAGCGATTAAATATCAAAAAAATAAAGTATTTAATTTAATATTAGTATTTATTTTCTCATCTATTTATATATTAAGAATTCCAGTTTTTTTTCAGACTATTAAATTTTATGATCCATCTTGGTTGAATTGGAAGGAACAAGTTGAAGAGAGGAATTTATCAACAGATACAGCTATTAAGGTATTTCCTCAATGGGAAAATTTTCCATCTTGGCAATTATCTTTACCACCTTTAAAAAAATAGATAACTTATATTCTTCGTAATTATTAATAATGAAAATTTTAAAATATATTTTCTACCTTTTCCATTATTTGAAAATATCAATATTTGCTTTTTCATCTAATGTAATTCTATATATATTTTTAAAACCTATTATAGGAATTAATTTAAGTGCATTTATCTCAGAATTTTTGGGTACTTTTGTTTTATATATCTTACTAAGACTTACAAGGCAACCTAAAATCAAAAATAAGATTTTTGGTTTTTCTTTGCAATATTTTATATCTGCCATAACAATATCTATAAACATTATTTCAATAAATATTATATATATTTTGTATTTTAAATATTTGATCAATCAATCAATTTTCTTCCAATTAGATGATACTTATGTCTCCTTCTTAACAAAATTTAGTTCAAGTCTAATTGGGCTTATATTTTCTAGCACTATGACAATAAAACTAGGATTTTATTTTGATAAGAAAAAATATGTGAGTTTTAAATAAATATCTATTAAGTTATTATATATAGTCTGATTTATTCCTAAATGAGAGTTGCTGTAATTGGTGCAGGTCCAGCAGGTTTATCCTTTGCTGATAAATTAAAAAATCTTGATAATAATATTCAAATTGATATTTATGAAAAATCAAAATTTATAGGAGGTATTTCAAAAACTATAAATTATAAGAATAATCGAATTGATATAGGTGGACATAGGTTTTTTTCAAAATCAGATGAAGTTATGAAATGGTGGGTAGATAAATTTCCAATTGATCCAAACTCTATTCCTGATGATAAATTAATAACTTATAGAAAATCATCAAGAAATATTGATGGTTTTAAGGTCGCAACTAAGAAAGAAATAGACTCAGGAAGGGTTTTATTATTAAGAAAACGTAAATCTAGAATTCTCTATCAAAGAAAACTATATGATTATCCTCTAAAACTGAACAAAAAAACTATTTTAAATATTGGATTAACAAGAATGATTGAAATAGGTTTTAGCTACATTTTGAGTAAATTTAATTCAAAACAGCCTAATAATCTAGAAGAATGTATTAAAGGAAAGTTTGGGAGCAAATTATATGAAATGTTTTTTGAAAGTTATACTTTTAAAGTCTGGGGAAGGAAGCCTCAACAAATATCTGCGGATTGGGGGAACCAAAGAATAAAGGGTTTATCAATAAGAAAAGTTTTATTTGATATTTTTAAAAAATACTTTTCAAGTTTAAAAAAATCCAAGAATTCAATTGATCAGAAAGGGACGGAGACATCTTTAATTGAAAGATTTTTATATCCAAAATATGGGCCAGGACATATGTGGGAGGAGGTCGCTAAAGATTTAATTTCAGATGGGGTTTCAATAACTCAAGAGTCAGAAATTACGGAAATTTTTCTAGAAGATGAAAAAAATATAGTTAAATCTATAAAGATAAAAAAGAAAGGTAAATATGAAATTCATTCTTATGATTATATTATTTCCACTATGCCTATATCGGAATTAATGAGATCGATTAATGGCAAGAATAAAGAGAAAATTTTCCCAAAAAGTACTCAAGACATTGCATACAACCTACCTTATAGAGATTTTATAACTGTAGGATTACTTTTAAATAATATTCATACGCCAAGTGGAGATAAATTAGACGATACTTGGATATATATACAAGAGTCGGATGTTAAAGTTGGCCGTCTTCAAATTTTTAATAATTGGAGTCCATATCTTGTCGCAAATAAAGATAAAAAATGGGTTGGATTAGAATTTTTCTGTCAAGAGGGAGATGAGATTTGGAATTTAAAAGATAAAGAACTAATTTCTCTTGCCAAAAATGAGTTGCAAAAACTTAGGCTATGTGGAAAGAGTGATTTTATTGATGGAACAGTTATAAAAGAAAGAAAGACTTATCCTGCCTATTTTGATTCTTATATGGATTTTGATCAATTGAAAAACAAATTTGATGAAATAGAAAATTTATTTCTTATCGGAAGAAATGGTATGCATAAATATAATAATCAAGATCATTCTATGCTTACAGGTTTTAGAGCTGCTGAGTTAATATTTAAGGGCAAAACCTCCAAAAAAGATAAAAAAATGCTTTGGGACATAAATGCAGAGAAGGATTATCATGAAATAAAAAAAAATAAGATTTAATTTGTTTTTTGGAAATTTTAAATTAGAAAAGCAAGTTTTTTGAAAATTTCTAATATCCTTGAATATATATATCCATAAGAATTAAGCTAACTTTTAATAAAATTAGTATTTTGTATCATCTGCTATAAATTAAAATAATCACTATTGAACTCCACTTTATTAAACTTCATTTGTAAATCTAATTCTTAAATTCATGATTTTAATTAATGTTGTAAGAAGCTAAATCAATATCACCTATTTTAAGAAGTTTTATAGGAAAGTTTATACATTAGATTTAGCAAATTATTTTAAATTAAATTTTATTGAACAATCATAAAATTTAATATATTTCAAATATGATTTGGTAAGATAACGATAAAATATAAAAATATGAGGCTTAAAAGTACTACAAGATTTGGCCTTTACAAAGATCTTTTAAGTTCTTCAAATTATTTTAAATTAGTTTGTGGCGCAGGGAACGAGGACAAAAACGAAGTAGAGTTTTTAACTTTTGTCTACACCTTAGCTGGATGTGCTGGTTTTGACGTCTCTGCGAGCCCAGAAATTGTTGATTCTGCTAAAAAAGGGATTAATCTAGCTATTGAAAAATCATTTGAACTTGGAATAGAAATACCTTTTATCCCTTTTATCACTGTTAGTGTAGGGATGCCGGGAGATCATCATGTTAGAAAAGCCATAATAACAAATGATTGTGTTTCCTGTAATTTATGTATACCTACATGTCCTACAGATGCAATTCCCGACAATTTAATTATTACTCGTGAATTATGTATAGGTTGCGGTAATTGTGAAGCAGTTTGTCCTCCAGCGGCAAATGCAATAAAATATGAACATAATTCTAAAGAGCTATTAACAATTTTACCTAAATGTGTTGAAGCAGGTGCAGAAAGTATTGAACTCCATGCAGGAGTTCCTGACGATAGTTCAACAGTAAAAGAATGGAAGATTGTCTCTGAATCAGTTCCAAATGGAATGATATCTATGTGTTTAGATAGAAAACATTTAAGCAATGATATGCTTATAGAAAGAATAAAAATTGCACAAGAAATTGCAAATGATAGATTAATAATTCAAGCAGATGGAATTCCAATGAGTGGAGGAGTAGACGACTTTAATACAACATTACAAGCCGTATCAATAACTGACTTTATAAATAAAGAATTGAAAAATAAATATCCAAAATTTAAAAAATTACCCATTCTTATTTCAGGCGGAACAAATTCTTTTACCGGTCAATTAGCTAGACAATGTAAAGTAAAATTTAATGGAATAACAATTGGTACTCATGCTAGAAAAGTAATATCTAGTTTCTTTTCAAGGCCAGCAGATTTTAAAAAAGATAAACTCCTTTTTGCTATAAATAATGCAAAAAAGTTAATAGATATGAATTTATATCATTAAATTAAAGTGAAAAAAAAAATAAGATTAAATAATTTAGAAAATCATTATCAAAATAGATTTAATAATTCTAGATTTTACAAACTAAATTTAAGTAAAACCGAAGAAACAAGCAATATAAAATCTAATCTAGTTGTTATTTCATCGTTAATAGGTTTTTCTGCTATCTCAATATCTTATGATATTCAAGAATTTAAGAATATTCGATTATCAATCGAAGAAGCTAATATTAAATCTAAATTATTGAAATTAGATGAGTTTATATCTCCCTTGATTTTCTGCCGTTTAAAGATTTCAATGTTCAAAAAAAATCAATTTAATGATTTATTAAATAAAATAGAAATTCTAAATAAGCTAAATATATTTTCTATAGAATTTGATTTAGACTCAACAGATCAAGAATTTATAAAAAATATAATTCAAATTGCTTATGAGAATTTTGTAAATAAATCAATTTCCTTAATAATAAGTAGAAAAATAATGAGTAATGCCATTATTATTGATACTATAAAAAGTATCAGAGAAATAGTACAAAATGACTTAATAGTTGAAGTTGATGGAGTCTCCTCGCATACTGATAAAAATGAATTTAATAATACTCTTCAAACTATCTCTACTGCGGATATTTTAAATAAACAATTAAAACTTACTAGTCCAAAATATAATAGAATTCCTTTAATACTGTCTGGGGGTACAAATATTGCTACTGCTAAATTTGCTGATCAGTGTGGTGTTTTGTTTAATGGGATAAGTTTTGATATTTCTTATTTTAGAGATTTAGATAATAATTTTATGGAATGTATGAATAGTAAAAGTAAGCTTAAGGTTCTGACTAGTAAATTAAATAATTTATTTTTATGAATTATTTAAAAATATAAAAATTAAAGTATTTTCATTATTATTTATTATGAGAAATTTTTTATTGATCATACCTGCGCGTTTGGATTCTACTAGATTACCAAAGAAACTTTTGTTGGATATAGAGGGTATAAGTATTCTTCAAAGAACATATAATTGTGCTTTAAAAGCTTTAAAAGATAAAGAAAAAATTTTAATAGCGACAGATTCAATTGAAATAAAAAAACATTGTGAAAATTTCGGAGCTAAAACATTGATAACATCAAAGGATTGTCTTACTGGAACAGATCGAATTGCTGAAGTTTCTCAAATAATTGAAGCAGAACAGTATATAAATTTGCAAGGGGATGAGCCTATTTTTCCAAGTTCCCAGCTATCATTATTTATTGAAAAAGTATCTTTAGATCCTTCTAATGTTTATACTGCGGTTACAAAAATTAAAAAAGAATCAGATTTTAGAAATCTATCAATACCTAAAATGGTTTTTTCAAATAGTAATAAATTACTTTACTCAAGCAGAGCCCCTATACCCTCGAGTAAGTTAGGTTCTTTTAGTTTTGGTTATAAGCATGTTTGTGTTTATGCATTTAATAAAAATCATCTTTCAATTTTTAAAAGTTATAATAGTAAAACTAAATTTGAATTACAAGAAGACTTAGAAATAAATAGATATTTAGAATTGGATATCAATGTTAAATGTATTGAATTAGAAGAATGTGGGAAGGCAGTTGATACAGAAAGCGATTTTATGGCAGTTGAAAAAATTATTAAATCTAGTTCAATTTAACAAATTAAAATAATTCTGATACTCTTCTTTCAATTTCAATGCTAGTTGGGAAGTATCTACTGATGCTACCGGGAAGTGAACTCCTATTTTAAAAAGTATTTCTAATTCCTCTATATTTCTATATATTGCAAGGACTTTTTTATTAAATTGATTCGCAAATTTAACTATCAACTTTAAGTTTTCTATAATTTCAGCGTCAAAGATATCGCCTTGTTTTAATAATTCTACTGATAAGTCGTAAGCTCCAAAATATACAAAATCAACATTTTTATTACTTATTAGCAATTTGGAATTTTTTATACCTAACTTAGATTCAATAAGAATTCCTATTGAAGGATCTTTAACTGTAATTTTCTCCATCCCATATTTATTTCTAGGAACAAATGGAGAAAAACTTTTATTACCTTTCGGATAAAGTAAACTTTGATTTATAATTTTTTCTAAATCTAATTCAGTCTCTATATGTGGGAAAAGAACTGCATCAACTCCTGTATCAATTATTTGTACTATATATTCATATGAGCATGAAGGTAGCCTTGCAATCGTGAAGATTGAAGATGCTTGAGACGAAAACACGCAATTTTGAATAGTTTGAGGATTAAGAAGACCATGTTCAAGATCTAATAAAGTGATCTTAAATCCTGCTTTTGCAATAATATCAGTAACTATACTCGAATCTAAAATCTGCCAGATGCAAAGGCCATTAACTAAATTCTTAATCATAATTATTTATTAATTAAATGAACTCTACTAAAAAACAAAATTTATTCATAATAAATAATCAATTTTTAAAGTAAATTTTCAGTTTTGTAAAATATTAATTAATCAATATTAACTTCTGAAAGATTTGATATTGAATACTTACATATTTTCATTAAATCACATAAGGGTATTTGCCCAGTTGCCACAAGGATCGATCCTTTCAAATCAGCTTTCTTAGAAAATTCGTAATCAACTGGCGCGTCTCCAATAGCAATTACATTTTTTTTATTTATTTGCATCTTCTCGCAAAGGTAATTAGCGGGAATTCCTGTTGCTTTCTTTCCTATCTTATTATCGCCTCCTATTATAAATTCAAAATAAGATTCAATATTAAGTTTTTTGCAAGCCTCTTGAGCATTGTGAGTTGTATCACTAGTAAGTAAACTAATTTTTACATCGCGTTGATGAATTTTTTTGATAAAGTCCACACATTCATCAATAGGTTTAATAAAGCTATCAGATATGGCTGTAAAATTTTTATGTACTTCAACAAAAATTTCTTCAATTTCTGCAACCGAGGATTTAATACCTATTTTTCTAAGATCTTCAATTAATTTATCAATAACTTCTCTTCTCGTTACAAGGGCAATTGGTCCTTTAGGTAATAATTTTTGAGTAATCGGATTTAAACCCATAAATCTTGACACTTGAGTATACTTTTCCATATCAATTGAAAATCTTTCACAAATAAGTTCTGTTCTCATGGAAATAATTTTTGACCAATAAATATGTGAATCAGTTAAAGTTCCATCCTTATCAAAAATAATGCCTTGAATATTTTTTAAGTAAAAGTTATTAGCCTTTAAATTAATCATTTAACTATTTGCTTATCCTTTTATTAATTGTAGAAATCCTTAGGTTTTCTTCCTCGGAACGAGATAAATACATCTTTCTTTTGAAATTAAGCCAGCTTAGTTCAAACTTTAATCCCATCTCTATTATTTCGGAAAACTCACTCTTATCAATAATATTCAGGTATAAAAAAGTACATTTTCTTGATTCAAATGCTTTAATTTGATTTTCAGTATAGTTCTTCAAAAAAACATAACTATCTTTAGTTAAATTGCCTCCAATTGTAACTTCGATATTATTTTTATTGCATAGTTCTATGATTTTTGAACTTTCATTCAAAATAATTTCTGAATTTACATCTTTTAGACCTAATGATTCTGCTAGATCTGAACGACCAATAACGATATTTCTTATTGGTAAAGATAGTATTTTTATCTTATCGATAATGTTTCTAAAGTTCTTGCAACCAGTAATGCTTTCAATATTGATTGATAATGAGGGTATTTTATTAAGCGATTTAAAGTCTTTTGCAAAATCATTGAAAGATTGACAACAATTTTCTAAAGCATAATCTGATTCAATCATTGGTACTAATATATTATCCGCACCAAGTTGAAAAGCCTCATAAAAATCCCTTTTTGCCGAGGCACCTCCTATTTTAAGAGTCAAAGGTATTTCATTTTTAGTGCATAAATAAGAAAGAATAGAAAGTTCATCAATTCTTGTACCCTCTGCTTCAAATTCAGCCTTTATTGCTAATAATGAATTTGAAGATTTCAAACTTAATAGATTTTTTTCCAGTTCAGATAAAAGAGAATTCATTTTAAATTATGCTTTATTTAGGAAATCTGTAAGGTGCTTTTCTCGTATATTGAGATAATTGTGTTTCTTTACAATACATTTATTCATTAGGCTTAAAATTTCTTTTTCTAAAACTTGTAATCTATTAATTTGTTTTATTAAATTTGAATCTAATTCTCCAACTCTTATTGTAAATAGTCCTGTCTTGATGTAATCAGGGGAAATTCCATAATCACTTAAATTGATAATTGACTTTTGTGTAATTCCTCCAGAAATTGAGTATAAAAACTTGCTTTTCTTAATAAGCGCTACCTTTTTACTAATTATATTATTTATTTTTTCTTCAAAATTATCGACCTCAAAATTATTATTATTTACAAGCTTTGTTGATATTATGATGGATCTGCGATCAAAATTAAAAATTAAATTTTTTCTACTAATAAATTTTGGAATTTCTAAATTTTGAATATCATCAATCATTTCTAAACCCATTTTTGAAGAAATATTAATAAAACATTTTTTTGAGCCTAATAAATTTTGGTCTGTTAAGAAAGTTTTTTCTAGAGCATTAAAAATTTTCTTAATTGCAAAAATTGATTCAATAATAGAAAATTCATATGCTTCCACGAAAAGACTTTTCGACTCCTGAAGATCTCTTATAGATTCGGCTCCCCCAATCATTGAACATAAATTAAATTTATTTGATCTTGCATAATTGCAAAGCATCAAAATATCATTGAAACTCAGGTCAAAAATATGATCATTGGTATTCAAGAAAACTTCTGATCTGAAATGCATATTATTTAAACTTTCTGTTAGATATTAATTTAGGATATAATCAATAAGAAT
>QCVV01000008.1 GCA_003210235.1 Prochlorococcus sp. AG-686-O05
AAGTTTTTTCTTCATTGGTTGTTTTTGAACCGTTGAGATCAGAGATGCGTTTAGATATTAAAATAGAGAAATATTTAGATAAAATTCTTCGAATTTCATTTAACTCAAGAAGAAAAATGATAAGAAATACTCTTAATTCAATACTTTCAGAAGATGAGATAAGGAATTTATCAGAATCATCTGAAATATGCTTTAATTCAAGACCTCAAGATATTTCAATTAATAATTGGATTAAGCTTGCAGAGGCTTGTATTAAAATAACAAATAATAAATAGTAAAATGTCAAAATTATCTACAACTAAAATTTGTGTTAAATCACCTGCAAAAATAAATCTCCATCTTGAAATTATCGGAAAAAGAGAGGATGGATATCATGAATTAGCAATGATAATGCAGAATATTGAACTTTCTGATTATATAGAATTTGAGAATAATCAAATTGGCGAGATTAAATTAAATTCTGATAGCAAAGATCTATGTCTTAATGATGATAACTTAATAATAAAAGCAGCAAATCATATAAAGGAGATATCAGGAAATAAGGAATTAGGAGCTAATATATTTCTAAAAAAGAATATTCCTATCGGTGCTGGTTTGGCTGGTGGTTCAAGTAATGCAGCGGCAACATTAGTTGGACTTAATAAATTATGGGGTTTGGAGTTTGATTACGAAACTATTTTTTTACTTTCCGCAAAACTAGGATCAGATGTACCTTTTTTTATTGATGGAGGATGCCAATTTTGTTTTGGAAGGGGAGAAATTCTTGAGAAATACAATTCTAAATTTAACTACGGCGTAATACTTTTAAAAAATCCAAATATTTCTGTCTCAACTTTAGATATTTATAAAAAATATAGTCAAAAATTTTGCCCAAATTATTTTACTGAAACTAAGAAAACAAATCAGATTAGAAATGATTTAAGAATAAACGGATTCAACGATTTAAAATTATCTGAGCAAAGGATAAAAGTAATAAATGATTTACAAGTTATTGTTGAGAAAGAAAATGAGTCTGTAAAGAAAGCATTACATCTATTATCAAATTTGAAAAATTGCTTTTCATTCTCAATGAGTGGATCTGGTCCAACATGTTTTGCTCTTTTTAAAGATATAAATATGGCTACTGAAGTTTTTGAACAAAATCAAAAAATGTTTAATAATAATGGATTTGAAGCGTGGGTTTGTAAATTAATTAATAGCGGTATTACTTTTTTGTAAAAAACTCTTTATTTCCAATATAAAATGAATAATGAAAAAACATCTATTAATAAAATAAATATTGAAACCCAAAATACTCCTGAAAAAGGCCCCATAAGTTTTTTAACTGGTTCATTAACAAGTTTCTTATTTTCTATATTTTCTTATTTTATAAGTAATAAAATTGCAATTTACTTTTCAATACACAAACCATCAAATTCATCTGAAATTGTACAAAGTATATCTTCTAGTATTAATACATTAATTATTGGATTGTCTTTCTTACTAACATTTTCCTTTGCGTTTATAGGATTAGGTCTTTTTATTGTATTTATTCGAAGTTTTTTGATAAAAAAAAATTGAAATCCAAATATTATTAATAAAACTATTATTTATTAATGTCTTTACATGACTTAGGCCTGTTAATACTTTTGCTCTCTCCAGGGATGATTTTGTCAATATTACTACTTATAACTTTTGCCGAAGGAGGCTAATTCAACCTTGATGGTATAAATTTATATATATGATGAATTAGGGAACTACTCGTGGCTAGTACTTTATTATTTAATGCTTTGAAAGAAGCAATTGATGAAGAGATGTCAAATGATGTGAACGTTTGCATTATGGGAGAAGATGTAGGTCAATATGGTGGTTCTTATAAGGTTACTAAGGATCTATATGAAAAATATGGAGAATTAAGAGTTTTAGATACTCCAATTGCCGAAAATAGTTTTACTGGTATGGCTGTTGGTGCAGCCATGACAGGATTGAGACCGATTGTTGAAGGTATGAATATGGGATTTTTATTATTAGCCTTTAATCAAATTTCTAATAATATGGGTATGCTTAGATATACAAGTGGGGGTAATTATAAAATACCCGCTGTTGTTCGTGGTCCTGGTGGTGTTGGCAGACAATTAGGTGCTGAACATAGTCAAAGATTAGAGGCTTACTTTCACGCAGTTCCTGGGATTAAGATTGTTGCTTGTAGTACTCCAACTAATGCAAAGGGATTAATGAAAGCAGCTATAAGGGATAACAACCCTGTTCTATTTTTTGAACATGTCCTTTTATATAATTTATCTGAGGAATTGCCTGATGGAGATTATATTTGTTCTTTAGATCAAGCTGACTTAGTCAAAGAGGGTAAAGATATTACTATATTAACTTATTCAAGAATGAGACATCATTGTTTAAAGGCTATTGAAGACTTAGAAAAGAAAAACATTGATGTGGAGTTAATTGATTTGATAAGTCTAAAACCTTTCGATATGAAAACAATTACAAAATCAATTAAAAAAACTAATAATGTAATTATTGTTGAAGAATGTATGAAGACTGGAGGTATTGGAGCAGAATTGATTGCTTTGATTACTGAAGAATGTTTTGATGATCTTGATACTAGACCTATAAGATTATCTAGTCAGGATATTCCTACTCCTTATAATGGAAATTTAGAGAATTTAACAATAATTCAACCACATCAAATAGTCGAAAAAGTCGAAGAAGTAATCAATGGGAGTATTTAAGAAATGAAAAGAAGGCAAGGTTGGCTTTTTTTTATTATTTTTCTACTAACTTTTTCTATTTACTTATTAATTAATTTCCCACTACAATTAGGTCTTGATTTAAAAGGAGGTTCTCAACTAACTCTCCAATTGGTTAAAGAAGATGGAAAAGTTTCAAAAGAAGAATTAGAGGCTGTCAATGCAGTTTTAGATAAACGTGTTAATAATTTAGGAGTGGCAGAGTCTAATTTACAAACATTAGGACGTGATCAATTAATTTTGGAGTTACCAGGGGAACAAAACCCTTTGTCCGCCTCAAGGATATTAGGTAAAACTGCTTTATTAGAATTTAGAACTCAAAAAGAAAGTACAAGTTCTCAATTAAATAATCTACAATTGCAGAGATTAAAAATAAATGATTTAATTGTACAATTCAAAACTGGCGATAAACGAAACGAAGAGACATCTTTACTCCTTATTAATAATCTTACTGAAATTGAAAATGACATAAATTATTCTTCTAATAATCAGCAATTGTTTGAAAAATTGGTCGAAACTAAAAAATATATAAATAATGAAATTGCAAATCTATTCAATAAAACTGACTTATCAGGCAAGGATTTAATTAATGCTGGTAGAAGGCAAGAGCAAACTAATAATAATTGGGAGGTCTCATTATCCTTTAGTAATGAAGGTGGTGAGAAATTTGCTGAAATTACTAAATCTATTGCAGGTACTGATAAACTTTTGTCTATTGTTCTTGATGGGGAATCTATTAGCGAAGCTAGTGTTGGAAGCCAATTCATAACTACTGGTATAACTGGTGGAGCAGCTACAATAAGTGGAAATTTTTCAGCTGAAAACGCAAGAGAATTAGAAGTTCAACTTAAGGGTGGTTCTTTACCTTTACCTATTGAGATTGTTGAAACTAATACTATTGGTCCTTTACTTGGTTCAAAAAATATTGTTAAGAGTCTTTATGCTGCTATTTGTGGATTGATATTTGTTGGAATATTTATGATTTTTAATTATAGAATTCTAGGTTTTGTTTCTGTTATTTCTTTAATTTTTTATGGTTTTTTTAACTTGGCTCTTTATTCTTTAATTCCAGTAACATTAACTTTACCTGGAATTGCAGGCTTAATCTTAAGTATTGGTATGGCTGTGGATGCAAATGTTTTAATATTTGAAAGAATTAGAGAGGAACTTATTAATGGAAATACTCTCATAAGATCAATTGATAGTGGGTTTCAAAGAGCTAATTCATCTATTATCGATGGCCACATTACAACCTTTGTAAGTTGTTTTGTTTTGTTTTTATTAGGAACTAATTTTGTAAAGGGATTTGCAGCAACACTTGGTATTGGAGTTGTGATAAGTTTATTTACCTCTTTAAATTGTTCGAAAACTATCTTAAGATTTTTAACTACTTATCAATCTTTAAGACAAAAAAATCTTTATTTAAGTAGGTCTACAACCCCTTAATTTTAATTTATTAATCATCTAGTTCATGACATCATTAAGTTTTAATTTAATTAAAAACAAAAATAAAATATTTGGATTTTCAACCTTTCTTATATTGTTAAGTTTAATAGGAATTTTATATTCAACTTTTAATACTTCATTTAAAAAACCTATCAATCTTGGAATGGACTTCATTGGTGGTAATGAATTAAGAATTGATAGGAGTTGCAAAGAAGAATGTGAATTTGTCTCTCCTGATTTAGTTATTGAAGAACTGAGAACGTTTTCTAATAATAAAAATGTCTTAAATAATATTAAATTACAAATTCAAAATAATAATAGTTTAATTTCTATTCGGACTCCTTATTTAACTATTGAAGAATCAAATGATTTAATTTCTAATGTTGATAAAATTTTAGGTCCTTTAAACTATGAAAGTAAAAACTCAAGAATAATAGGTCCAAAACTTGGTAAGAAACTTCTAACAAATTGTGCAACTTCCTTATTAGTTTCTTTATTTGCAATATCTTTATATATCTCTATTAGATTTGATAAGAAATATGCATTGTTTGCTTTATTAGCTTTATTCCATGATTTATTGATTGTTTTTGGTATTTTTTCTTGGTTAGGTGTCCTATTGTCGATTGAAGTAAATAGTTTGTTTGCAGTTTCTTTATTAACAATAGCTGGCTATTCAGTAAATGATACAGTTGTCATCTTTGATAGGATTAGAGAAAATTTAAAACAAAATTCAGATAACTATA
The DNA here is from genome assembly GCA_003210235.1 of Prochlorococcus sp. AG-686-O05. Classification (GTDB taxonomy): domain Bacteria; phylum Cyanobacteriota; class Cyanobacteriia; order PCC-6307; family Cyanobiaceae; genus Prochlorococcus_A. Next base: position 4,934 of record QCVV01000008.1, read on the forward strand.
ATAAAACAATCCAAATTTCTGTTAATGAATCTTTTCGAAGAACATTTTTTACTAGTATTACCACATTAATACCTCTAATTACACTTATTATTTTTGGTTCATATTCACTGTTTTGGTTTTCGGTATCTTTATCACTAGGAATTATAATCGGCAGTTATTCAAGTATATTATTAGCACCTTCGTTTCTAATTAAAGAATAAAAACAGGAGTAATTTAATGAAAATAAATTACTATTTAATTTTACTTTTTTCTTTAGTTTTAATTGATTTATCTACAGAATTGAGAATACTAATAGATCATTTTACATTTAATTCTTTTTATTTTGCATTGTCTAAACATCCTCTTTCTTTCTTTATACTTTTTTCTTATCCATATTTGTATCGGAAATTAACTAAATAAAAGCCTTTAATTATCACTAACGAGCTCTTTTATTAATACTTGTGTTACAACTGCAATTGGCAAAGACAAAACTAATCCTAAAGGACCAAAAATAAAAGTAAATCCAAATTGAGATATTAAGGTTAATCCAGGAAGTAAATTTGTTTTCTTCTTCAAAATAGAAGGCATTATTATATAACTCTCTATATTTTGAATTATGATATAGGCCCCAAAAACAGCAACTGGTTTCCAGAAGTTATCCAAAAGTGCTATTGAGATTGGAAATATTCCACTTAAAACTGGTCCGATGTTGGGAATTATGTTTAAGACCATTGCTATAATTGCATTTGATACTACATATTTAACATCTAAAATTGATAAAACTATAAATGATAATAAACCTACGGATAATGAACTTATAACAATAGAAAAAGTCCAATTTGTTATTGCAATATTACACTTATCTAATATATTCCTGAATTTATTTCTATAAACTTTAGGAATTACAAGGAGCACTCCTTCTTTGTAAGCTTTTGGTTCAATGGATATCATAAAACTTACAACTAATACAAAGATTATTCTTATAAATCCAGATCCGAGGTTTCCCGCCAAATTAATTATATTTATAAAACTTTCTTGAATTGCTTTGGCAATAGTAGCGCCATCTGGAATTGGAACTACATCATTAACAAGGTTGAATATATCAACAACTTTCTCAGATTCATCACCATAGAGTATATCGTTAAATTTATTTAAGTTAGAGTTAAGCAATTCATTAACTCTTGATAAACCATTTGGAAGATCTATTAATATTTCATTAAATTCACTTATGAAAGGAGGTAAGACAAGAATTGAAATAATAAATATGATGAATGATATTCCTACAAGAACAATCAATAAAGAAACAAATCTTGGTAATTTTAAAATTGTTTGTATTTGATTACATAAATTACTAACTACATTCGATATTACTAACGAACAAATTATTAAAAGCACGAAATCCCTCAAGGTCCATACTATTAAAAAGGTTATTATTACAACAGAAAATTTAAAATAGAAGGAACGATTCAATTTTCATAATCTATTTACTTCTTCTCAGAGTATCCTAATCCATTTGATTTGGCATAACTATTAGCAAATCTCATAAATCTATCAAAATCAGATTTAGTTTTCCATATATAGGTGCCCTCTAAATACATTGGTTCACCATCAACAAATTTTACTTTAACTTCTCTAGTTAAAATTTCTCCTTCAGAATCAATCATTCTCATCCCTGTAATTTCACCATCTGCAATTGAAGATAATGCTTGAGGTTTTTCGAATATAAATATTGCTTGTCCAGTAGTACCATCATTACCTCTTGTTAATCTAATTTCTGGAACAACTGGTTCATCAGTTCCTTCATAAAATTGAATTTTAGCTAAGTTATTTGCTGCCATAATAATTTAAAAGTCAATTTACATTGTAGATAATAAAAGCATATTTCGTTAAAACTAAGATTTCATATATTTTTTTATTAATCTCAATGTTGTTTGATCGTCAAAAATATCTGTCATGTCTAATGTTTTAATATTGTTTTTACCTGTTTTTTCATAGTCATAGCAATTATCATAATATTCTAAAACAGACTTACAAACGGATTCCCAGTCTTTATTTTTAATGGACTCAATAGCAATTTTTGTTCTTTGTGGACCTAATCTTTTCTTTATTCTTATAACAGCTTCTGTAAGATCTTTTTCTTTAAAAATACTATAGGTGTTTATTAATTCCTCTAAACGATTTGATTCACTTTTTTTTATTTCAATTCTTCTTGCTGTTTTCATTTGACTAAAAAACTCCTGTGGTATTTTACATTTTCCAATATTTGCACTTTCAGCTTCTACGAATATTTTTTTGCTTTTTTTAAAGCCATTTAATTCCTCTGCGATCAGACTTTCAAACTGTTCATTTGAAGGTTGTTCTTTCATCCCAAGTCCGCCAAAAGTACTTCCTCTATGGCAAGCTAAGCCTTCTAAATCAATAATCTGATAATTATTTTCACCAAGTAATTTTAATAATTTAGTTTTACCTGTCCCAGTTTTACCTCCTATAACAACTATTTTCCATTCCTGATGAAAGCTTTTTAAAGTCCATTTTCTGTAGCTTTTATAACCATCCTTTAATCTTATGTTCCTCTGATTGTACTTTTCTAGGAGCCAAGATATACTTTGCGATCTCATTCCACCTCTTGCACAGTAAATCTTTAAAATTGGTTCTTCTAATTTTGAATTATGATTTTTTGATTTATAATCAGTTAGAGCTTCAAATAACTTATTAACAAGATTTTCAATTTTTATTGAGATGTATTCCAACCCTTGTATTACTGCTTTTTCTCTTCCATAATTTTTATATACAGTTCCTACTATTGATCTCTCTTCATTATCAAATAATGGAATATTTATAGAATTTGGCATATTTCCTTTATAATATTCACTTGGACTTCTAACATCGATAACTGGTCCATTGACCTTCCTGAATTTCTCTAGTTCTTCTTTTCTTGAGTTCATGTATAGTTTTAAATATTAGATCGATTTATTAGGAATGACAAACAAAGATCAAGAAGACCATTATAAGAGTACATTAAATTTAGTTAATTTATTTGTTCGATCAAATCAACGAAAAAGAATGAATTTATTATCTGATATTGAATCAGAGGTTGAAAACTTATTTGTTATTGGAAAGAAAATACTTGATGACTTTGATCAGAAAGGAGATGATTGGGCAGCAGGTTGGTTGCTGCAAGTATTAAAAAAACATAAGCCAAATTTCTTTAAAGAAAAAAAATATAATAATTGGTTTTTTACTTCCTCAGATGAAAATATTAATTATGAAGAACTACAGCTGAAATTATTAGAACAAAACTTTGAGGATGCTGATAGATTAACTAGTTCATATTTAAGAAAACTTGCTGGTAAGCTTGCTGAAAATCGTGGTTATGTTTTTTATAGTGAGGTCAATAACATGTCAGGTACTGATCTTCAAACAATAGATAGATTATGGAGTATTTATTCAAATGGTAGATTTGGTTTTTCGATACAAGCAAAGATTCTGAAGTCAGTTGGAAAAAGATATGAATTGTTATGGCCAAAGATAGGATGGAAAACAGATGGATATTGGACTAGATATCCAGGTTCATTTAGTTGGTCATTAGATGCTCCTGAAGGACATATGCCATTAATTAACCAACTTAGGGGAGTTAGACTTATGGATTCTATTCTCAGACATCCAGCAATTTCATTGAGACATAATAATATTCTTTGATTTAGAGCTATTTAATAAGTTAAAGTATTCATAAGATAGATATAAAATTATGTCCTTTTTTCAGGGCAAAATTCTTTTAAATTTAATTATAGATTTACTTAATAGACCAGCAATTAACTGGTCTAATTTTGAATTAAATTCATCACTTCAATTAAATGATTTTGTAGATTTATTGTTAGAACCGTTAAATAGTTCTCAATCCAGCTATCTCATAAAACTAGGCTTACATGAAGCTCTTGTAAACGCTGTTACGCATGGGAATAAACTGGATCCTAATAAATCTATTAGAGTTAGAAGAATAATTACTCCTAATTGGTGTGTTTGGCAGATTCAAGATCAAGGTAATGGCTTAGACATTAAAAATAGATTTTATAATTTACCTGAAAAAATCAGTTCATTAAATGGGCGAGGCCTTTATATAATAAATGAGTGTTTTGATGATATTAGATGGAGTAATAAGGGTAATCGGCTCCAATTGGCCTTAAAAAGATGAATGTTTACTTGGACATGGTTTGTCTACATTAACTCCTTTTAACCATTTTATACTTTCTTCCAAATAATTTATAGTATACTCCTCATTCTCTGAAATTAGTAATTGGCATAATGCGGCTGAGATTAGTTCTGCTGATCTATTTAATTTTTTCCCCTTTAGTTTGTGCCAATCTAGGTGATCAATTTTTAATTTATTATTCAGTTCTTGGGCAAGTTGAATAATATCTTCATCCGAGTTATTCATAGAAATTAGTTATTGGTTATTCATTTTATAGCAGACCATACTTTAGTCATGAAAAATGAATTTGATTTTATGTTGTAAAAACCTATGTCTTTAATTTTAGAAGTTATGTCTTCTTTGATGTAATCGCAATAAAAGGGTTCATGGAATGATTTATAAAAATTTTCCATTATTTGGATGAAATCAGGAGAATCATTCTCTTGTATTGAATCAGCAAGAATTAATATTCCATTTGGTTCAAGTACTCTAAAGAATTCTTTTAAAACATTTTCTCTTACTGTTCTAGGTAATTCATGGAATAAATAAACACATGTAATTCCTTGAATACTATTATCTTCAAATGGTAAATTTTCAGCATTTCCTTTAATTAATTCTATTAAATCTCCATCTAAATTTGAAATAAATCTACTTGCTTCTTTTAAGTATGATCCAGACAAATCAAGTCCTATAATCTTTTCTTTAGGAAATGCACCTCTTAACTGTTTAAGAGTTCTACCAGAACCTGTCGCAACATCAAGTATTTTTATTGAACTTTTTTTTCTACTATCAAAATTATTTAGTCCTTCCTTAAGGGGTTTGATGATTCTTCTTCTCATGGCATCGGCACTCCCATTAAAAAGAATTTCTACTTGTAAATCATAAATACTCGCCGAAAAATCGGAAAGGTAACCATCTGTCTGATGATGAAAATTTCTTAAGTAATATTTTGGGTAGTTTTCATTCTCTATGTTTTTAGGAAGATCTTTATAATTTTGCTTTCTTCTTCTGTCCCATGTATTTGGCATGTCCAACCAAATTTTTGGATATTGGCTTAAATATCTCAGCCAAGGTTCATCAAATAATAATTTCTGAGGATATATATTTTTTTCCGCATCATTCCAATCCTCCTCTCTAAGACTATCCATAGAATTTTGGATATCGACCAAGAGTTTTTTATCAATATTGAATTTACCAAGCTTATTATCAGGAAGTACGAAATTCATGATTCTTGTACTTAATTCCTTATGAGCTAATCCCGCGATACTTTTTCCTTGTTGAAGTGTTTTATATGCAATTTTTGAAAATTGTTCTTTTGCCATTTTTTATTATTACCTATGTATATTTCAACAAAAAAAAAATCAATCTGAGAATTATTTGTGAAAATTCTCAAAAAGATTTTTAAAATTTGTAAATTTCTTACTTTGATTTAAGCGTCATAGTACATAAAAAATTCATGGGGGTGAGGCCTCTGCCTCAATTGTTGAACCTCTTCATATTTCATATCAATAAAATTATCAATGAAATCTTCTGTAAATACTCCTCCCGCTAATAAATAATCTTTATCTGCTTTAAGTGCATTTAGTGAATCGTTTAGAGATGACGGAACTGTATCTATTTTTGATAGCTCCTCTGATGGTAATTCAAATAAATCAACGTCAACTCCATCCCCAGGATCAATTTGATTCTTAATCCCATCAATACCAGCTAACATCATTACAGAAAATGCTAAATAAGGGTTTGCAAGTGCATCGCCAGATCTGAATTCTAATCTTTTAGCTTTTGGATTAGGTCCAGTCAAAGGAATTCTAACAGCTGCTGATCTGTTACCCTCTGAGTAAACTAGATTCACCGGGGCTTCAAAACCTGGAACTAGTCTTTTATAACTATTAGTTGTTGGATTAGTAAATGCAAGGAATGATGGAGCATGTTTCAATATACCTCCTATATACCACCTTGCTGTCTGAGATAGGTTTGCATATGATCCTTCGCCATAAAATAGAGGTTGACCACTTTTCCATAAACTCTGATGAACATGCATGCCTGTTCCGTTATCGTTGAATACAGGTTTAGGCATAAATGTAGCTGTTTTCCCGTATTTTTTGGCTACGTTTCTTACAACATATTTGTATGTCATAACGCTATCAGCAGAGCTAATTAAGGAATCAAATTTGATTCCAAGTTCATGTTGTCCTGCTCCAGCCACTTCATGGTGATGTTTCTCAGTTGGAATTCCTAATTCACCCATTAGCAATAACATTTCAGACCTTATATCTTGAGAGGTGTCATTAGGAGGAACTGGAAAATAACCCTCTTTGTATTGAATTTTATAACCTAAGTTTCCGCCTTCTTCTGTTCGTCCTGTATTCCAAGGAGCTTCAATAGTATCTACACTATAAAAACAACCACCTTCTTTAGAGTCATATCTAACATCATCGAATAAAAAGAATTCTGGCTCTGGTCCAAAGAATGCAGTATCTGCTATCCCTGTAGAATCTAAATATTTTAATGCCTTTTGAGCTAATGATCTGGGGCATCTATCATAGGGTTCTCCACTTCGTGGCTCTTGAATAGAGCAAATCATGCTTAAGGTTTTATGTTTATAAAAAGGATCTATCCATGCGGTATTTGAATCAGGAACCATAGACATATCAGATGCGTTAATCGCTTTCCAACCTCTTATGGATGATCCATCAAAGGCAAGACCTTCAGTGAATGATTCTTCCTCTATCATGTCAGATGTCAAAGTTAGATGTTGCCATTTACCATGAATGTCAGTGAATTTTAGGTCGATGAGTTCAATCCCTTCATCCTTAATCTGACTTAAAACGTCTTGGGGAGACTTGGCCATTTCTTTATTTATACCTCCAGTAAAATTAAATACTTGACGAATCTGATTATGTATCAAAGATAACTTTTTTCAACACTTGCTAGGTTCTTTGAGTATTTCAAGTTATATGTTTAACAATTGTTAACTAAAATATTTAATTTGAATGAATTTCTTTAAACATTCTTCGCTTTAGTAGAGAAATTAGTTTAATTTAAATGTAATGCTTTAAAAAGTTTTGACCGAAACAAAACTCATTTCAACTTTAAATGAAGAGAATCTACCTAGTCTCGCTAAAACCTCAGTTCCTTCAAGACTTTTATTAGGACCTGGTCCCTCAAATGCTCATCCCGAAGTCCTTCAGGCTTTAGCACTTAATCCAATAGGACATTTAGATGAAGCATATATTGAGTTAATGTCCGACGTACAAAAATTACTTAGATATACATGGCAGTGTAATAATCGAGTAACTTTACCTATGAGTGGTACAGGTAGCGCAGCCATGGAAGCCTCTATTGCTAATTTCATAGAGCCCGGAGAAAAAATTCTAATCGCAAAAAAAGGATACTTTGGTGATCGATTGGTTGATATGGCATCAAGGTATAAAGCAGACGTATCAGTTATTGAAAAAAAATGGGGAGAAGCGTTTACATTTGAAGAAATAAAATATGAAATTGAAACTAATAAACCAACAATATTTGCCATAGTTCATGCCGAGACATCTACTGGGGTATTACAACCCCTTGAAGGGATCGGTGATATATGCAGAAACAATAATTGCTTGTTTTTAGTTGATGCTGTTACATCATTAGGGGCTTTAGAACTTTTTATTGATGATTGGAAAATTGATCTTGCTTATAGTTGTAGCCAAAAAGGTCTTAGCTGCCCTCCTGGACTTAGTCCTTTCACAATGAATAAACGTGCTGAGGATAAGCTTAGTGCAAGAACTTCTAAAGTCCCAAACTGGTACTTAGATTTATCGTTATTGAATAGATATTGGGGATCTGATCGGGTTTATCATCATACGGCTCCAGTGAATATGAATTTTGCAATAAGAGAGGGTTTACGCTTAATCGCTAATGAAGGCTTAGAAAATATTTGGAGAAGACACAATTCTAATGCAATTAGATTATGGAAGGGTTTAGAAAGTCTAGGTATGGAGTTACATGTTTCTAATGAAGTTAGATTACCTACTCTGACAACAGTGAAAATTCCTCCTGCAGTAGATGGCGATGCATTTAGAAATCATCTTTTAAAAAAATTTGGTATAGAGATAGGAAATGGGCTAGGTGCATTGTCTGGGAAGGTTTGGCGTATTGGATTAATGGGGTTTAACTCTAGTGAAGATAATGTCGATAGATTATTGAATTTATTTGATACGGAATTAAAGAAATTTTCTATTTTTGATTCCTCATCTTTTTAAACCATACCTTGATTTTATTTTTACAATCCTGATTGAAAATCCCTCCTACCACTCTCATTTTATGATGTGCGCTTTTATGCTTTGATAAATCAATCGTTCCTCCAAATCCGCCTCTTTTATTATCTCCTGCGCCATATATCACTTGGCCCATTCTTGCTTGAACTAATGCAGCAGCACACATTGTGCAAGGTTCTAAATTTACAATTATGCAGCATTCATTAAATCGCCAATCATTTTTAATCCATGAAGCTTGTCTAAGAGCTATTAATTCTGCATGTCCTAATGGGTCATTGTTAATTTCTCTTTTATTGCTTCCTCTACCAATACATCTTCCTTTTTCATCTATTATTACTGCTGTAATTGGTAATTCAACCTTACCTACCTCCTCTGATCTTCGTAAAATGAATTTCATCCATTTAATATAATCTAAGTGCTCAATATTTTTATGATGATTTATAGTTTTTTGGTTCATTTTATAAATTACGTTACTTTTTTATAAACATTATAAATAACCTAATTAAGAATTATTTTAAAGAATGACTTCAGATTCAATTAATAATCAAAAAAATCTATTTCCGACATCTTCTGGTAGTAATGAAAGTTTGCTTATACTTCTCAACAGAACTTCTGAAATTATATGCAAATGGTTCTCTGATTCAGACAAATTAGGTCCTATGCCCATCGATAGTAACTTTGAATGTTCAGTTCCAGGAGAATATGGGAAGTCTGTTGATGTTTTATTCTCTGAGATTGAAAGTCTTATTTATAGTTCTTTTAATCCAGTACATCCAGGCTCCCTTGCTCATCTAGACCCTCCACCCTTAATCATTTCTATTTTGGGAGATTTAATTGCTGCGGGCCTAAATAATAATCTTCTTGCACATGAATTATCGCCTAGTGTTTCTCTTCTTGAGGAATCAATTTGTAAGTGGTTTTCAATAAAACTAGGTTTTTCCCATTTAGCAGGAGGCGTTGCAGCAAGTGGGGGGACCTTAAGTAATTTAAATGCATTAGTTGCAGCAAGATATTTTGCTGGGCTTGCATCTGATTCAAAAGCAGTTTATTTAATAAGCGAAGATGCTCATTCATCATTTGAAAAATGTACTCAAATTATGGGTCTTGAAAAAACTAATTTAATTAAAGTCAAAACAGATAAAGATGGTTGTATGGATATGATTGAGCTTATAAAGACTATTGATAAATGTTCTAATGAAGGTAAAAGTATATTTGCTATTGTTGCTACTCTTGGCACAACAGTACGTGGAGCAATAGATCCAATTGATAACATTGGCAGAATTTGTAATGAAAGAAATATTTGGCTACACATTGATGGATCCATAGGAGGCATTTTTTCAATTACCAATTCAACGATTAATGGAATTATTAATGTAAATATCGCTAATTCAATAACTATAAATCCCCAGAAAATACTTGGAATTACAAAAACTTCATCTTTATTAATAGTCTCAAATATTGAAATTCTTAAAAATACATTTTCTACAGGGTTACCTTATGTTTCTACTGAAAACAACTTCTTAAATAGAGGTGAATTAGGAATACAAGGTTCTAGACCCGCCGAAATTATCAAACTATGGTTAGGGTTGCGATTTCTTGGTATGCGAGGAATAGAGAATGTTTTGAATTCATCTATTGAGAGAAAAATATTCTTCGAAAATAATTTAGATAAAGAAAAATATGATATTTATTCCGGTCCTTTACATATAACTACCTTTTTACCAAAGGGTATGAATAAATATGAATCAGATTCATGGACTTTAAATAAAAGAATAAATCTTATGAAAAAGAACTTTATGATTTCTAGGCCTCTATTTAAAAATAGATATTATTTAAGAGTAGTTTTTGGGAATTACAATACAAGTGAATCACATATTAATGATCTTTTGAAATTACTAAATTAATTCTGATGAAAATTAGCAGATCAAAAATAATAGCTATAGTAACAGGGTTTATTTCAATATTGATATGTATTTTATATTTACTACTAATTACTGTTTTTGACTTTAGATCTTTTTTAAATGATCAAATAACTATTCATTCTGCAAATATGGCGGCAATTTTTTTTGAGATTTTGCATTCTCGTTAATTTTTATATTACTTATTGCTTCTTTAATGAAATTATTTAGGATATCTTCTCTTTTATTTAATTTGTAAATATCCTCAATTACTTCTTGTATGCCACCATCTCCCCAATTTTTCCCATTATTAAAATATTTTTTAATTGATAAACCTACTATTTTTATTAACCAACAAGAGGTTATCGATTGTAGTGATTTTGAAATAAATATAGTTGTAAAATTTGAAGCTAATGCGTCTGTAATAAGACTAAGTCCACCTTTCAAAATACCTAATTTTGCTGCAGTTGATAATAATGATTTAGATAATTCCACTGCTTCTATTTTTGTTATCTTGATATCGTATATTTTTGAAATTTCTAGGATCATTTGAACGTTAACAGACGTTGTTGTTATAAAATCTATAACTGGCACAGGATTTACTAGTATTACTCCACCGGTAATTAAGGTATATTTATTTATTACTTTATTAGCACTTAAATCTCTTTGTTCCATTAATACATTTTTGCTAATTAGCCCTAATTTATTACATCTAAAGAGAATATTATCAGCTAATAATTCTTCTCCATTTGCATCAAGTGTTTCTATTATCTCTCTAAATAAATTACTTACATCAGGATTTATTTTTAAGGAGTCAATTAATTTGTTTGAAATTGTCTTAGGATTAGCGATAGTTTTAATTACTGAGAATTTAATTTGTTTTGAAGATGTTATTGAGATAATGTTTTCTCTAATAATATTATTTTGTTTTTCTGATCTTAAGTCGCATTTGTTTAAAACAATAATTATTTTTTTCTTTAATTTTGATAATTCTCTAATTAAATAGAGTTCATATTTATTAATGTCCTGATCTATTACAAAAAGAATAAGATCTGCTTTTGATGCTTCTATTATTGTATTATTTTCCCTTTTTATTCCTTCCCTAGATGCTTCAAATAACCCAGGTGTGTCAATTATATTTATATTTCTTTTTAAGATAGGAATTCTGATTTTATAACTTGTTATATCTTTTGTCGTACCAATTGTTGGAGATATTTTTCCAATTATGTTTTTTAATAATGCTCTTGCTATAGATGTTTTTCCAGAGGATCCAGCACCAAATAATGTAACGTTATAGTCTCCGTACTTAAACTGTTTTTCTATTTTAAATTTCTCATATTTCAATAACTCTCCAAATATTTTATTAGAAATTTTTTTATTTATTTCATCTATAGCTTCAAGACTATTTTGTGCAGCACCATATTTATTTTTGAGAGTAAAACTATTTTTTGACTTAAAAATTATTTTATGTACAATTCTTTTGAATAATTTTTTATTTTTAGTATAAAAATATAAAATAATAATAACAATAGTTAAAAGAGAATAAATATTAAATAAATTTCTAAATATCGTTAATAATAAATATAGAAATATAAAAATTAATAAATATCTATAATATTTAAAAAGAAATGAATACATTATTATTGTTTATATTTAATAAGTCCATATATAATAAATATAAGACCAATATTTATAGATATATCAGCAATATTAAATACAGGAAAATTTATAAAGTTTAAATTAATAAAATCTATTACATATCCTTTTGTTACTCTATCAATCGCATTTCCTATTGTGCCTCCTAAAATAAAGCTATAGCTTAATAAATCTAAATTACTAAGATTATTTTTATTTAATATAAAATATATTAGAACGAGAGTTACTATTATACTTACTGTTGACAAGAAAATTCTACTGCCATTTAAAATATTAAAAGCTGCCCCGTAGTTTTTAACGTAATCAATACTAAAAAATATAAGATCATTATTTATTAATGATTTATGATTAATATTGATTATATTTTTTGTGAATTGATCAGATAAGATAATTAATATTGATATTAAGATAAGATAAAATCTATTTTTTTTTAAATTTATTATCATCTTTGATATCTATTATTATTTATAATTTTAGTCAATAAAGCAACTGGTGTGATCACTAATAAATGATATCCAAATTTTCCTATTGAATATTTTGAAATATTATAAAATAATATGTCTGGTTGTTTAGAATATATTAAAAGCATGCAGTTATATATTATTCCTATGACATGCATACTACATATACCTAATATGACGTATTTCAGAATTTCATAATAATTAATTTTTTGATTTCTTTTATTTAAATTATCTATTATTTTAATTAATGGATACATGCCTAATAAGTAACCGAAATTAGGTGTTAATAAATATCCTAATGAACCTCCTTGGTGAAAAACTGGAATAAATAACAAGCCAATTACTAAATAGATACTAAATGCTTTTATTACTATCTTACCTTTAAATATTAAAGTAATTATTACGATAGAAGGTAGTTGCCATGTGATAGGTAAATCAAATGTTTCATTAATTTTATTGTTAAAAGGTATTGATAAAAAAACAGGAATAAATGAAGAAATAATTATTATTTGAAGACTTATAATTACCTCAATAAGTTTATTAAAATAGAGCATAAACCAATAAAGATTTACAAACTTCTTAGAGCAACAATTGGATCTAATTGTGAGGCTCTTTTTGCTGGTAATACTCCAAAGATTAACCCTATTGAACCTGAAATAATCATTGTTGATAATGTCGTTGTAACTCCCACCGAAGCTGGTAAAGGAGTTATTACTCCAAGAAGAAATACTCCTGTTAAACCTGTTGTTGTTCCAACCAAACCACCAATTGTTGATAAAATTAATGCTTCGAATAAAAACTGTATAAGAATATCTGATTGCTTTGCTCCTATTGCTTTCCTTAGTCCAATCTCCTCTGTCCTTTCACTAACAGAAACAAGCATTATATTCATTATTCCAATACCTCCAACAATAAGAGATACCGCACCAATACCAGCCAATAAAAATGTAAGACCACTTGTAATATTCGTTACGATATTTAAAGCATCTTCTTGAGATCTAACTGCAAAATCATCGTCTCTTATGATGTTATGTCTTTGACGCAACAAATTTGTAATTTGGAACTTTGCAGCTCTAGTTTTGTTTTTATTAATAGCTTCTACACTAATAAAACTTAAACTAACTCCATAGGTAGGATCTTTACCGCTAATTCTATTAACCATTGTAGTAAGAGGTATATATGCATTTTTGTCTTGATTGCTCCCAAAAACTGCTCCTTTGGGCTTTAGCATTCCAATTATTTCATAGGTGTGATCTTTAATTCTAATTTTTTCTCCAATTACAGAGTTACCATTAAAAAAATCTTCCTTTAGATCAGGTCCAATCACAACAAAACTTCTAGCTGAATTTACGTCACTTGCGGAGATAAATCTTCCTTCATCTACCTCAAAACTTCTTACGTCAAGAAATTCAGGTGTAACGCCTGCAATTGAAATATTTAAACTTTTTGAATTTGACTGAACAATTTCATTAGCAGAGATTTGTGGTGCAACTTTTTTAACACTAGGGACTTGATTGTTAATCGCAATTGAATCTTCTAAAACAAGATTTTTTGGAAACGATATACCTCTTCTTCTTGTATCATTATTTCCTGGAACAATAAACAATACATTTGCACCTAAATTACTTAATTGATTTTTGGCAAGAGTTTGAGCTCCTCTCCCTAGTCCAACGAGTGTTATTACTGATGCATTACCTATTATAATTCCAAGCATTGTAAGAGAACTTCTTAATTTGTTTGACACTAACGTCTTAGCAGCCATGTTAAAGGCCTCTTTAAGAGATATATTCCTAGACATATTTATATTTATCTATTGTTCCCTCATCGTCTTCTATCTGCCCCATATAAACAACTCCTTCGTTGAGTTGTAATGTTATTAAATCACCGTTTGATACATGATTATCAATTGTTAGTAAATTGCAAATAGTAGATACTTTAATATTATTTTTTTTGAATATTCTATAACATTCATCTACATTTTCATCCGTAACTATTCCAGTAATTTCCTTAGAGTAAGGTAAGTCCATTAAAATGTGTTTTGGTACAAATAAAATTTCGCCTGGAGATATTAATGATATATCAAGATCAGTCTTTATATTTCTTGCTTTTCCTGTGACACCTATCTCTCCTATTGATATTCCTCGAGTTACAACTTTTCTTACTAAGCCAACTTTTATTAGATCAGTTGAACCACTTATTCCTGTTAACGTCCCTGCAGTCTGAACGACTAGGTCACCTTGCTTGAGAATTCCTATCTCTTGTGCTATTTGCATTGCAATACTGAATGTTTTTGCAGTTCTATCGTCGCTTTTGACTAATAATGGAGTTACCCCCCATACAAGTTGTAATCTTCTCGCAACACTTCTCTCTGTCGTGGTAGCAAGAATAGGAGTAGGAGGTCTAAATTTACTTACATTACGTGCTGTGGAACCTGATTTAGTTAAAGGGATTATAGCTCCAGCATCAAGCTGTCTAGCAATATTGCTTACCGCGGCACTTATTGCATTTGGAATAGTACTAGGAAGGTGACTTTCTATTGCTTTAAGTGGATAATCACGTTCAATTCTCCTAGCAATTGTCGCCATAGTTTTAACTGCTTCTACAGGATAGTCGCCCACAGCTGTTTCATTTGAAAGCATAACGGCATCTGTACCATCAAGAATTGCATTAGCAACATCACTTACTTCAGCGCGAGTTGGTCTTGGATTTGATGCCATGGAATCAAGCATTTGTGTAGCTGTAATAATGGGGATCCCTAATGTATTTGCTTTCCTAATTAACTCTTTCTGTAAAAGAGGAACCTCTTCTGCTGGCATTTCAACTCCTAAGTCTCCTCTTGCAACCATAACCCCATCACATAAAGGTAATATTGAATCTATTTGATCAATTGCTTCAAATTTTTCTATTTTGGCTACGACGGGAATTGAATGTCCATTCTTATTTATTAAATTTTTTATTTCATTAATATCTGATGGATTTCTTACAAAACTTAGAGCTATCCAATCAACACCAGCAGTTAATCCAAATTCAAGATCTTCTATATCTTTATCAGTTAATGCTTTAACAGATAATTGTACATCTGGAAAATTTACTCCTTTGTTGTTAGAAAGAACTCCGCCGACAGTAACTTGACACTCTAATAAATTATTTTCTATATCAACTTTTTCAACGATCATTTCAATTTTTCCATCATCCAACAATATTCTTTTTCCTGAGGTAACTTCTTGGGCAAGTTTGTTGTATGTCACATTAGCAATACTTTTCGTACATTCAACTTCATTGGAAGTCAATAAGAATTTATCACCTTTTTTTACTTTTACAGGTCCATCTTTAAATCTTCCTAATCTTATTTTTGGTCCTTGAAGATCCTGAAGTATACCAATATCGAGATCTAACTTTTTAGAAACTTTTCTAATGGTTTTAATTCTTTCTTCATGATCTTTATGGTCACCATGGGAAAAATTTAATCGAAAAGTTGTAACTCCAGCCTTTATAAGATCAGTAATAATTTCTTCAGATTGAGTTGCCGGTCCAATTGTTGCAACAATCTTTGTTCTTCTTTTTAAATCAATATTCGACATATATAGATAATATTGCTAGATATAAGTAAATTTAACATACATAAAGTTAGTTATTTAATCTATGGATTTTAAAACTTATCAGAAGCAAGCTCGCTTAACAGCACAATATCCAAATTTAGGGTCAAACAATATATATCCAACACTAGGATTGGTTGGCGAAGCTGGTGAAGTTGCAGAAAAGGTTAAAAAGTAATTAGAGATAAAAAAGGTATTTTTGATGAAGAATCTAAAAAAGGGATAAAGAAAGAGTTGGGTGATGTTTTATGGTACTTATCTAATCTTTGCAACGAATTTGATTTTAAGTTAGAGGAGGTCGCATTACAAAATTTAGAAAAATTGAAAATAAGAGCGGCAAAAGGTAAAATTTCTGGTTCCGGAGATGATCGTTAAATATTAACCATAACCTAAGCTGGCATATTGAAGATTAGTAACTAGGTTTTGGATAACATTAAGAAGTAGAAAAGCTAACAATGATGAAATATCAAATCCACCGATTGGAGGGATAATACCTCTAAATATATTCAAATATGGATCTGTTATTGACGTTAATGCTGATAATATTCCATTGCTCCAATCTATTCCAGGAAACCATGTAAGTAATATCCTAATGATCAAAATAAATGAATAAATTGATAAAGTTTGACCTAAAACAGCAAAGATCTCAGACAACATTATTCTCTAGTAATTTTTATAATTGTAACATTTACTTTTTGTTGCCGCCTATTTGCGATAAATATTCATTGCTTACAGCAAAAGTTTGAAAAAACTTTTCAGATAATGATAGCCAATAAGATCTCCCATCTTTTTGCTTACGTTTAATAATAAATTTTTTATTTGTTAATTCTTTTATATGATCATAGGCGCCTGAACCTCTTAAAACTATAAGATCCGATTGAAGTATTTTTTTCTTAATTGCAATTGTTGCTAACGTCCTTAATTCTGATGTTCTTAATTCAGATGGTAATAAATCTTCAACAAATTCATTTAGTGTTGATTTTAACTCTAGGCAATAACAATTATTAACCTCATTTAATTCTATTGCAGATTTTGTGTTTGAGTATTTTACCTTTAATTCTTTTAATGCCTTGTTAATAGAATTAATATCCGTATTAGTAATCTCTGTAAGATTCTTTTTTGAAATTGGTCTACCTTTAAGATAAAGAACAGCTTCAACTTTTGTAACCAAGCTAATATCGGTCAATTTTTTAGTAATTAGATCAGCTTGATTAATTTTTACTACCTAACTCTTTCCCAAGTTACCTTATATTTAATCTGATGCACCAAGGAATAATTTATATGTTTGATTATTCGTCTCATCCCAATATTTATATCCCAAGAATTCAACAAATTTATTCCAATAATAAATTTCCGCACCATCTATTAACACTCCTATAACTATTTTCCCTACATCAGATCCATGATTTCGATAGTGAAAGACGCTTATTGTCCAATTTGATTTCATATTTTTTAGGAAATTAATTAATGCTCCTGGTCTTTCTGGAAACTCAAATCTATATAGCAATTCGACATGCTTTGATTTTTCTAATTCACTGAATTTTTGGGGTAATCGACCACCTACCATATGTCTTAAATGATTTTTAGATAATTCATCATTACTTATATCTATAAAAGGATAATTTGATTTTCTGAATTCTTGTAAAAGTTTTTCTTTATCAATTACTCCATTAACCTCGATTCCTACAAATATTTGAGCGTTAATGGAATTGGACATCCTATAACTAAATTCAGTCAAATTTCTATTATTTAACAAATTACAGAAATTTATTAAGCTTCCTGCTTTTTCTGGAATTTCAACAGCAAACATTGCTTCTTTGTACTCTCCGAGTGCAGATCTTTCGGCTACAAATCTAAGCCTTTCGAAATTCATATTTGCACCACATGCTATTGCAATCAAATTTTTATTTGTGTATTTTGATTCAAATATATCCTTTTTCATTCCAGCAATAGAAAGAGCTCCCGCTGGTTCTAGGATTGATCTGGTATCTTCGAAAACATCCTTTATAGCGGCACATATCTCATCAGTATTTACAGTAATCATTTTGTCGATATATTTTTTTCCTATTTCAAATGTATTTTTTCCAACTTTTTTTACTGCTACACCATCAGCAAACTGACCAACTGAGGTTAATTCTATTAATTTTAAATTTTTTAAGGATTTAGTCATCGCATCAGCATCTTCAGGCTCTACCCCAATAATTTTTACCTGCGGCCAAATTTTTTTTATATATATAGAAATACCAGCTATCAAACCTCCTCCTCCTACAGCAACATAAATTGCCTCTGGTGTTTCTTGTACTTGTTGTTCTAGTTCAATGGCTATAGTACCCTGGCCAGCTATTACCTCAGGATCATCGAATGGATGAATAAAACATAAATTTTTTTCTTCACTTAGGCGTAGTGCTTCTTTATATGTTTCATCATAATTATCACCAAATAATATAACCGTTGCTTTTAGATTTTTAACGGCATTTACTTTTACCAATGGTGTAGTTATTGGCATTAATATTGTTGCGTTGCAATTTAATTTCAATGCACTTAGTGCTACGCCTTGTGCGTGATTACCCGCACTTGATGTTATTACTCCATTCGCAAGTTGTGATTGTGGTAATTGCCTCATTTTATTAAAGGCACCTCTTATCTTAAAAGAAAATACGTCTTGAAGATCTTCTCTTTTCAAATAAATATTATTTTTAAGTGTTTTACTTAAATTATTTGCTTTTTCTAATGGTGTTTTTTTAGCTACTTCATAGACTTGAGCCTGAAGTATTTTTTTAAAATAATCTTTCATATTTATATTTTTAGCATTAAATATTAATCTAATAAAACATTACATAATCTATTTCATCAAAATTACTCAAATTGCACCTTAACGTTTTAGATTATATGTGTAGATATTTTTAAATAATGCTTTTAAGTGAGTTAAGCCATCCAAATCAATTACATGGTTTAACGGTATCACAATTAGAGGAAATTGCTTGTCAGATTAGAGAGAGACATTTGGAGGTGGTTTCAACAAGCGGAGGTCATCTAGGACCGGGACTCGGGGTGGTTGAATTAACGCTTGCTTTATATCAAACACTAGATCTTGATTTTGACAAAGTTGTATGGGATGTTGGTCATCAGGCTTATCCCCATAAGTTAATTACAGGACGTTTCAATGAGTTTAATTCTTTACGCCAACAAAAAGGTATTGCTGGTTATCTAAAACGTACAGAAAGTAAATTTGATCATTTTGGAGCAGGTCACGCAAGTACATCAATTTCAGCTGCGTTGGGAATGGCAATTGCAAGAGATAGAAAAGGGGAAGATCACAAATGCGTTGCAGTCATAGGCGATGGAGCCTTAACGGGTGGGATGGCTTTAGAAGCTATTAATCATGCGGGACATTTGCCAAATACTCCCTTAGTTGTTGTTCTGAACGATAATGATATGTCAATATCTCCTCCTGTAGGAGCTCTTTCTACATACTTAAATAGAGTAAGACTAAGTCCACCATTGCAATTTTTATCAGATAGTGTTCAAGAAAGTGTTAAAAATATTCCTCTAATTGGTAAGGATATACCTGAAGAATTAAAAAATATAAAAGGAAGTGTTAGACGTTTAGCTGTTCCAAAAGTTGGAGCGGTTTTTGAAGAACTTGGTTTTACGTATATGGGACCAATTGATGGACATGATATTTCTAATCTTATAAATACTTTCAATGCTGCTCATAGACTTAAGAAACCTGTTATGGTGCATGTTGTCACTACAAAAGGGAAGGGATATCCATATGCAGAAGCAGATCAAGTTGGTTATCACGCCCAATCATCATTCGATCTAAAGACTGGTAAATCAATTCCATCAAGTAAGCCCAAACCAGTAAGTTATAGTAAAATATTTGGTCAAACGCTTCTAAAAATTTGTGAGCAAGACAGTAAGGTTATAGGAATTACAGCGGCAATGGCTACAGGTACTGGACTAGATTTATTACAAAAAAGTATTCCAGAACAATATATTGATGTAGGAATAGCTGAACAACATGCAGTTACATTAGCGGCTGGAATGTCTTGCGATGGTCTTAAACCTGTTGTTGCTATTTATAGTACTTTTTTACAACGTGCTTTTGATCAGCTAATTCATGATGTAGGTATTCAGAATCTACCTGTATCTTTTGTTTTAGATAGAGCAGGAATTGTTGGTGCAGATGGACCAACTCATCAAGGGCAGTATGATATTAGCTATATGAGAGCTATTCCTAATTTTGTTTTAATGGCTCCAAAGGATGAGGCTGAACTACAAAGAATGTTAATTACATCTATTAATCACAAAGGACCAACCGCACTTCGCATCCCAAGAGGTTCTGGTTTAGGCGTCGCAGTAATGGATGAAGGATGGGAGCCTTTGAGGATTGGCCAAGGAGAAATATTAGAAGAAGGTAATGATGTTTTAATTATTGCTTATGGTTCAATGGTTGAAGCGGCCACTAAAACTTCTAAATTACTTAAAAATAGGGGTATTAGTGTTTGTATTGTTAATGCTAGATTTGTTAGACCTCTTGATGAGAAATTAATAATACCCCTAGTAAGTAAACTTAAAAAAGTAGTTACAATGGAGGAAGGGACATTAGTTGGAGGATTTGGCTCGGCTATTGTTGAAATGTTAAATGACAATGAAATAAATATACCAGTGTTCAGAATTGGTATTCCTGATGTACTTGTAGATCATGCTTCACCTGATCAGAGTAAAGAAAAATTAGGTCTTAAACCTGATCAGATGGCAGAAAAAATTATTAATAAATTTAAATTAGCAAATTAAAAATTAAATTACTGTTGAATAATTCTACAGAACCCCTCTAGAGGCTAATCCTAATATTGCCCCGATTCCAAAAATATGTCCTAAGCAATTAGCTCCTACGACAGAAGCATGACTTAAACCACCAAAGAATTGTGAATTAGGAATTTCAAAACCTTCATTAGGTTTTCTTATTGTGGCTCTTGCAATTGCATAAGCAAAAACATTACATGCAATCATTACGATGGCACATTTTGGTGACCATTCGAAAGTTGCGGGCGCAGACGCTGCTGCAAATAATGTAGTAAGCATAAAAAAACGTTATTTCTTATATTCTCCTTTATTTCGAGCAATAAATCACATAATTGTAAAAGGTCTTAAGAGTTATTTACTTCTAGAACATTTAACATCCTTATAAAGCCAAGTAAAATAACAAAATCGCTTAATGTTAAGAAAAATTCTGCTGAACCATGAAGTACGTCAACTTCAACAAGCGTTCGATGGAAGTAAGTCAGAGAAAATATTGAAACTACAATAGTTATAAATACAAATAAAACAGTTAAGGAAAAACCAATTTTAATTAATTTATTTAATGACTTTATCTTGTACAAATAATATAAGAAAATTGAATAAGGTATTATGGATGCTGCAAATAATGCTGTATTATCAAACTTTGAAAGATATATTAGAGATCTTAAAAGATAATCATTCATATGATTCTGTTCTTTTATAAATTGCAACAGTAGCTATTGCCAAAGTTGAGTTTCCAACGAAAGTAAATATCCCTTGAAGTGTAACTAAACCATATAATTCTGGTTGATTATCGAAAATATGCCAAGTAATTGCACACATGGCTCCAATTAAATTAGGTATCATTGCAAGACTTAACCAGTAATAAAGTTCTAATTTCTTAAAGTTACTTATTTTACTTATTACAAAAATTGCATAAATCCATTCAATAACTGAACTGATATGAATTAACCATGTACCAAATGACAGTTCGTGCAAAATATTTATATATTTTTCTTTAAAACATTTAGTACTTCTTTTGCATGGTTTATGGGTAAAACACTTATCCAACGGTATTTGATTTCACCTTTTGGTGAAATCAAAAAAGTATTCCTGTCGGAATAAGGAGGAATCCAAGAACCATATTTTTCACTAATAGTTCCATTAGGGTCGGATAATAAAGTATAGTTTATCGATTTTTCACTACAAAAGCTTTCGTGAGAATCTTGATTGTCAGCACTTATTCCTATAATTTCGGCATTATATTTAGAAAAGTCATTTTTTAATTGAGAAAATCCTTTAGCTTCTAAAGTACAACCAGCGGTAAAATCTTTAGGATAAAAATATAAAACTATCCATTTACCTTTTAATTCATTCGAATCCCATATTTTTTTTGATTTAATACTTTTGTTTATTCCCTCCAAATGGAAACTAGGAGCTGAATCGCCGATCTCAGGAGCATAATCAAAAGCAAATACAGACTTAAGATTAAAAAATAACGATATTAATATTATAAAAACTCCAAATAAACTCTTCATTAAAATCAGAACTTATTGAGATCTACTCCATTTGTTTTAGCAAAGGAATCTAAACCAACCTTTTGAATTGATTTTAATGCTTTAGTACTAATTTTTATGTTTATCCATTTTTTACCTTCTTGCCACCAAAGTCTCCTTTTTTGAAGATTTACTTGTTGTAATTTCTTAGTACGAATATGAGAATGACTAACAGCCATCCCATTATTAGCTTTTGCACCTGTCAGCTCACAAACCCTAGACATATTATTTGGAAAATATATTTTTTAACTTTAACACACTGCTTATGATGATATTTTAAGTAAATCTGAAATTAAATCGGCGTTATTGTTTTGCAAATTTATAATTTGTTCTTGATCTAATCCTCCCACACTTAATTTCGCCATGTCATAAACATGATTAGCAATTTTTGAAGCTAATGGATTTTCAACGGGTTCTTTTTTATCAAGAATAATTTTATTACCTGTTATTTTATTTAATCCTGTAATAAGTGGATGTTCTTTATTAATTAATAGAACGTGATATTCAGGTAGTCCTGGCATTTTTTGTTCCATATATGCCCCCATATCGTTTATTCTTCTCATTTGTTCAGGTAACAATATCATTGCTGGAGGGGCATCATTACTTTTAAGAGATTGAACTTTTACTGTTACTTTTTCGTTATTTAATGCTTTAGAAATAATATCTTTCAGATTATCTGTGTTTGATTTGCCATCTTTATCAACAATTTCTTTTGATTCTTTATCTTCTATCTCATTTAATTCCGAATCAACTCTTTGAAATTGATAATTTTCATCTTTACTTTCTATCCATGGAGGAAATTGTGCATCTATTAAGGGATCAGATTTGATTACTTCTTTATTATCAGATAAACAAATATTTAAAGCACTAGATTGACCAATTAAATCAGAACAATAAATAATTTTTTTAGAATCAACTATGTTATTTCTCTCCTTATAGTTTGATAATGTTGTGAAAAACTTTTCATTAGATTTTATTAAAGATTTATCATCGAGATATTTTTTTACATCCTTATCCTTATTTATAATAGTCTCAAAAATAATACTATTTTTTACAAGATCAGCAAACTTTTCGTCCTCGATGGAACCAATTTTAATAAATGCAGAAATTGAATCCCAAATTTCTGTATAAAATTCAGGTGAATTTTTTATTAAATCCTTTAACTTATTAGCAATTTTTTTTGAAATGAATGATGAAATTGATCTGACTTTTCTATCAGTTTGCAAGGCACTTCTACTTACATTTAATGGTATATCTGTGGAATCAATTACACCTCTTAACGGTAATAGATATTTAGGTACAATTTCCTTTATTGAGTCACTTACAAATACTTGATTGCAAAATAGTTTAATTTCACCTTTCTCCCAATCGGCTCTCCCAGATAGTTTAGGGAAATATAAAATACCTTGTATGTCGTATGGATAATCTGTATTTAAGTGAATCCATAAAAGAGGATCTCCCTGAAATGGATATAAATATTTATATAGTTCAATATAATCTTCATCCTTTAATTCACTAGGTGATTTTCTCCATGGAGGGTTTTTCTTATTAATTATTTCCCCCTCTAATAGAACATCAATAGGCATAAAGTCACAATATTTTGTAATGAGTGATTTAATTCTCTCAGGTTCTATGAATTCTTTTTCTTCATCCATTAAATGAAGTATTACATCTGTACCAACCGAATCTCGTTCAGATTCTTCTAATGTGAAATTAGGTGAGCCATCACATGACCAATTAAATGTTTTACTATCACCTATGGCTGATTTGGTTAAAATATTAACTTTATCTGCAACCATAAAACTTGAATAAAAACCCAATCCAAAATGACCTATAAATTCGTCATTATCTTTTTTATATTTTGTTAAAAACTCTTCTGCACTCGAAAAAGCTACTTGGTTTATATATTTTTTTATTTCTTCGTCATTCATTCCAATACCATTATCAGAAATTTTTAAGATATTTTTTTCCCTATCAATAGTAATTTTTACTTGAGGTTCTTCACAATTATCACAATCTCCAGCCATTGACGCCATTCTTCTTTTACTAATCGCATCTACAGCATTACTAACAAGTTCTCTTAAAAAAATTTCGTGATCAGAATATACAGCTTTTTTTATTATCGGAAAAATATTTTCGGTATTTATTCTAATTTCGCCTTTTTCCATTTTCAATTTTTTTTTAAATCTAATAAATTCTATTTTCTATTTAAGGGTTAATCAAGCTTAATTAGGAGTATTGTCCGTACTTAAAATTTAAAATGTCATAGGTTATTCAAATTGCAATATTTAATAAAACTCAAATAAAAAATTTATTTAATCCATTGTATTTCAGTGCAATTATGTTCTTTCATAAGAATATTAGCTTTTGAATTTTCATTACATGGATTCAAATATAGTATTGTAATTATCCCTTTTTTTTGCAATGCTTTTTGCTCATTTATACCTTTATCTAATAAATAAGAATCTTTAAATAGCAACAATACCTTCGTTTTAGGTTGTGATCTTTCAACAATTAAATCTCTTAAATTATCTATAGATATTGTAAATCCAATTCCATTAATTATTTTTTCATTAGGATTAAAGTATCTTACTAATTCGTCATACCTACCACCTTTTGCAATTATTGTTTTGATATTATTATTATCGCAGATTAGTTGAAAAACTATACCTGCATATAGATTAAGATGAGGTTGATAAGTTGGATCAAGTTGTATTCTTACATTATATTTCATTGAAATTCTTGATAAAGTATTAAATAAGCATTCAAGTTCCTCAATAACATTATTATTTCCATAGATATTTTTAAGCTTTTTAAGTATGATTGCTGGTTCCCCTCTTGTAAATAATAATTCCTTCAATATTTCTTTATCATTTTTATCAATCTTTAATCTATCTAATGATTCTTGATCTAAATTTACCATGCATTTTTTAATCTCTTCATAATTATTATTTTTATAATTTAATAATATTAAATCCATTATTTTTGTAGTGCTAACAAGAAGAGTTAGATTACAACTATCAAATAAATTGATATTATCAATTGCATCAAATAATATATTTATCACTTCAATTTCAGGGAATTGAGTGTCATAACTAATAAGTTCTATCCCGCTTTGATAATTTTCTTGAAGTTTAAAAGTATTTTTATAATTTTGTTTTTTATTAAATACAATACCACTGTTATAAAGTCTTATTGGTCTCTTCTTATTTAATAATCTTGTTGATGTTAATTTAACTATTGAAGTTGTCATTTCAGGTCTTAAACATAATGAATTATTACTTACTATTCCAATAAGTTCATTCTCATCAATTACTTCAGTACCTTTGATTGTTTCAAGGTTATTAATAAAGGAAGGCGAAACTTCTTCATAACCCCACAACTTATATACATTGTTTAGATCATTAACAATTGTAGAATTATTTTTTACATCTATTAAATTAAATTCTTTAATATCACTCATTTTAAAAAGATAATTTCAATTTTTATGTGTAAAGTTGCTTATTTAGAGGAGTTACTTTGCTTAATGCTGATTTAAACTCTTTTTCTAGTTTCGGACTGCAGGTCA
>QCVV01000009.1 GCA_003210235.1 Prochlorococcus sp. AG-686-O05
CAACCAATAATGACTAGTCTTCTTATGCTAGGTTTCCCGATTTTTAAAACTAATGATTCATCAAATAAAGATTCTTTTGCCGCAGGTCCTTTTATGCTATTTAAAAAAAAATCCTATGATCTAATTGGCGGACATCTTGAAACATATAATGAAGTCGTTGAAGATTTAGCATTAGCCGAAAAAATAAAATCAAATAATTTAAAATTAAATTTTTCTATAGCAATTAATGATATTTCTCTTAATATGTATAGGAATTTAAATTCATTGATAGAAGGTTGGAGTAAAAACTGGTTCTTAGGTCTTGAGAAAAATATTTTAAAATCACTATCGGCATCAATATTTGTATTTTTCTTATATTCATTTCCTTTAATATTATTTCTAAGCTCACTAATAAAAATTAATTTAACAGATAGTACAAAAATATATTTTCTAACTTTTCTAATTTCTTCTATATCTATTATTAGTTATGGAATAAAAAGGCTAATAATTAAGAATAAATTTAATATCCCTAACAATTACTGGTACCTCAATAGCATAGGTGGATTTATTGTAATTTATATTAGTTTTTTGTCTATTTATCGAACAGTTACGG
This sequence comes from Prochlorococcus sp. AG-686-O05, assembly GCA_003210235.1. GTDB lineage: Bacteria > Cyanobacteriota > Cyanobacteriia > PCC-6307 > Cyanobiaceae > Prochlorococcus_A. Next base: position 593 of record QCVV01000009.1, read on the forward strand.
GTAATGGATGGACTTGGAAGGGTAGAAAATTACATAAGAAATTCGATTGATCAAAGTTTTAACTTTCTTCAGTTTCATAAAGTAAAATACTTTCAATTATCATCCGATCACCATCTGTTAATTCATAATTTTCTATTTTCCATTCTGTAAACTTTATACAATCCTCAAGAGATGGATTTTCATTTCTACATTTTCGCCACTCTCTAATCCAATCTGCTAAAGCATAGGTAATTTTGGTTGTAAGCATTTTTTACCAATCTGGATAAATTAAATCTTCTCCAATTGGTTCCTCATGAAATTCTCCCTTTTTTAAACCTCTTTCGTATTGATCAATAATTTTCTGATAGGAGTGTATAGAGGGTATTAAATCTCCCACGTAGCTAGGTTCCATAAATATATTATAAATATTATCTTATTAATCACTATATATAGAAATCTCATAAATCATGAATTAAAAATTATTTCCCCATCGCTCTTCTTAATTTTGCAGCTTCATCTAAACCCTCCATTATTGTAAATGTAGAATTCTCAGTTGCTTTTTTTCTCAACTTTGAAAGTTCTCTATATTCTTCAGATTCAAAAGCTTCAACTGCTGCTCTCATGGAGGGAAATTCACAAATAACGGCTAAATTGGAATCCTCAGTTCGTTCCTTACCTAATGGTTCTGTATCTTTTGCAAATACTTCACCACCAACTTCTTTTAGCCATGGACCAACTTTATTAACATACTCATCAAATAATTCCTGGTTAATTATTCTTGCTGTTGATATCCAGTAGCCTTTTGCTCCTTTTTTATCCATAAAATAAAAATAATCTTTAAACTCAATTTAAATATAATTTACTTTTTAGGAAGGATCTTTATAAAAATTTTTATTAATGTAATATGTTTTTTTTGAAAATAATAATTGAATATAAAACAAAATAGGCTTAACTTTTATAAAGAGCACTAGTTATTAATCTATATCTAATATGGATTTCATCAACAAGAACAAGATCCTTACAGTTATGGCTGTAATAGCAATTTTATCCTTTGTTCTAGAAAAAACAGGGATTATTCACCCCTAAAAATTATTTAAACTAAATATTTCTAGATAAAAGAATTTTAATTAATGAAATAAATAAATCACAAAAATTGCTGCAACAATGAGTATTGGAGATAATGCTGTAAACATTAAAGTCTTGAAATTAAGTCCCATTACATTTAAATAAATATACAAACTTAGTAAAGAATACTTTTAAGTATTGGCAATAAGTAGAATTTACATTGTTTAGATATGCAAAAAAATGAATAAAAAAAGATACCAAGAAGAATATGAAGAAGGTTCTAATTTACTTTGGCCTAGCGAAGAAGAAGATAAAATTACCAGAAAATTTTATAGAGATTTATCACACCTATCTAAAAAAATTATTCATAATGAAAATAAAAATAAAAAGTTAAATTTATTAAAACAAATTTTTAGAGTCTTTACTGGAAATGGAGATTGATCAAAAAATATAGATCATTCGATAAGAAATTTTTAGCTTGATTAATTTATTAAATAAAAAAAATTATGTATAATCCAAACAAAAAAAGCAAAAAAAAAATAAATAGTATTGTTCTTTTTAAAAATAAAATTTTTGTAACCATAATTTTCATCCCATTTCTTTACTTATTAGGTTGGATATTTTCACAATCATTTTTATTCTTAAGTGTAAGCAAAGAAGCTTTATCCTTAATAGGAACAATATTTACATTCTTATTATTTATTTTCTTAATGCCTGCATGGTTTAATTTTCGTTGGGAAATAAGAAATAGCTGGTCAACACTTGGTTTAAATAATAAAACTTTAATGAATAATATTTTATCTTTTTCTCAAGGAATTATTTTTGCTTTAATACTATTAATTTTAATTTTGATCCCATTACTCACAAATAATTATATTTCTTTTTCAGGAGTATTATCCTCAGAAATAATATTAAATGGAATTTTACTTACTTTTGGCATTGGTGTTGCTGAGGAAATAATTTTTAGGGGATGGCTTTTAGAAGACTTAAAACTTCAATTCGGAATAAAAGTTGCCTTAATAAGTCAATCTATAGTTTTTAGCCTTGTTCATATTGGATTCAAGATGCCATTTTGGAATACATTAGGAACTCTTATAGGTTTATTCACCTTAGGAATTCTTTGTTCAATAATAAGGTTAAAAGATGAGGGATCTTTGTGGGGAGCTATTGGTCTTCATGGTGGACTTGTTGGTATTTGGTTTGTTTTAAATAATGGTTTAATAAATGTATCTAAAGAAGCACCTGGTTGGTTAGTTGGTTATGGAACACCTAACACAAATCCATTAGGTGGTTTCTATGGGATTTCATTATTGCTGATTTCTTGCGTTTTTTACTTTTTAAAATTTAAGAATCAAATATTCAAATTTATAAAGTAGATAGGAATCCTTTTAAAATTTATATTAATCTCGCTAAAGTCAATAATGCGTTGAGACTTTCTAATCTTTTTTGAGCTTGAATTATCATTCTTTTGGAATCTGGCACACAATCAGCCTGTAATGATAATGCATAAGAATATTCTTCATTAGTGCAAGCTATGCATTTTTCAATCTTTGATTTTGAATCAGAATTAAGCATATTTAGATTATCTATAAAATTTTTACCCACAATTTGCAAAAGGAGTTGATTAAAAGCTTGTTCTGATGAATTATTAGTCAAATTTAATTTTCTTTTAATGCTAAGCATTGCACAAAAAATTGCTATGTAAAATAATAAATCAACTTATATATTCGTATGTAATGTATCGTTTGATTTTATAGAGATGTTAAGTTTTCTTTTAAATAGATATAAATACCGATGTCTTTTGTTTGAGAAATTGTCAGATTAAAATAAAGTTTAAATATTAAATTATGAACTTAGAGGCAGGATTTAGATTCATTATTTTTTTGTTATTGTTTGGATCTACTAATTATTTGATGATGCTAAAAAGATATGAAAACGACCTCAAGAAAAGACTAGTTATACAAAAAAATAGAATTGCAGAGTTATATCCTAAAGGAACTTTTATAAGCGTATAAAATTATAAATAAAATTTATTCATAATTTAGTTTTTTAAATTTCAACTGATATTGAGACACTTTTTAAAAATGAAAAAATTCTTTTTTTGAGAAGTAAATTTATTTTTCAAAATTTAAAATTATTTTTAAAGCAAAATTCATTTACCATTTTGGATTAGTTTTTTGCCATCCTTCATTTATTAAATTTTTCCAAAATAATCTTGCATCTTCTATCTTCATTTCTCTTCTTGTTTTCATTAAAGGTGGATTTTCCCCATGACTACCCATGACAATGCCCTCTTCAATAAACATAGATTTGATCAAATCCTCTTTATTTTCGTTTTTTTTATAAAAACGAATTACTCCAACAGAGTTAGAATCAATTAACCAAAAATCATTTTCTTTTTTCATTTTTTTTGAAGTTTAATGAAAAGAAATCAAATCAAAGACATATATAAAATAATCTAATTTATACGTTGAAAGAAAAAATATATTTTTATCAAAATTAATTTAATATTTACTCTGTCGATTCTTCTTTAATTCTCCCCGTTTTTTTTTGGAATCAAGCCTTCTATTCTGAGAAGCTTTAGATGGTTTAGTAGCTTTTCTAACTTTAATAAAATTTTTTAATGAATTTCTAATTAATGAGCTAATTCTTGCTATGGCTATTTGTCTATTAAGTAATTGATTTCTTTCTTCCTGGACGGCTATACATATACAATTATTGACTAATTTAGTTTTCAATTTTTTCGTTATAACTTTCTTTTGATAATCATTTAAGACTTTTGATTCTTCGATATTAAAAATAATTTCTACTCTAGTATTAGTTTTATTTACTTTTTGACCTCCTGGGCCAGATGATCTAGAAAAACGCCATTTTAATTCTCTTGAAGGAATTACTAATCTGGTAGTAATAATTAAATCCATTTTTATTTCTAAAACATCCTCAGCTCATATCCAAATATACTTTTAAATTATAATACCAATTAAAAATAGATCGGTAAATACTGGCCGGTTTAGTTAGGTAAACCGAAATTCGGTGTATTTGCCGTATAATTTTCTTCGGTTTGTATCCTTACAAGATTCAAATATTTGTAAGATATTTGATTTGTACTTAATTCAAAGGTCACTATGTATTCAATGTTTGATCTTCTTTTTGAAACTCCTTCATATCGTCCAGTATATGTTATTTCTGATACCGAGATGAAAGAACTCAAGAAAAACCATCATCAAGAAGAACTTGATGAAATCACAACACAAAGAAAAAGACTTGAAGATGCTTTTAAATCACAATTAAAACATCTTGAAGAAAGGGAAAAAGAAGTCAAGAATGAGCTTAAATTAATTTCCGGAACTAAAGGAAAAGCATAGTTTTTTTTCAAAAAAATTATTACTAAAAAGACGGTTAAAATAACCGTCTTTTTTCTTAATTAATTTATAAAAATTTTTTAACCACGAATTCATAAAATCTTATCCATAATAAATGTATGAATAACAAGAAAGAGCAGATAAGAATGTTTTTACCTTTCAGTTGGATAATTTGTGCTGTTATTTCTTTCGCATATATAAATTCTCATTTGATTAACACTTAGGTTAAATGGATAAATTATCAAAAGAACAAGTATTAGCTTCTTCAAGCGGATGGGTTGCATCTCTATTAAATTTCTTACCAGGAGTTGGAACTGGTTATCTATATCAGAGAAGGTGGTTACCATATTTCATTACTGCTGGAGCAGTAACAGCATGGTTTGTTATCGGAATAATTTTGCAAGGTGATAAAGAGCCAAGTCAAACAGAACAATTAATAGGTATCTCAGGCTTATTTCTCATATCTTTAATAACAGTAGTGGAAGCTAACTTAGCTTTTAAGAAAGCTGTAAAAATAGCTTCTATTAGAAAAGAAGAAGTAAAAACTCCTATAAAAAAAGGATGGTTTAAATAAATTCTACTAATTGTAGAAAAATAAAATTTCTTTTTCTTTTAGGCCTTCCCAACCAGAATCAATTAATAATTGATCTAAGGTACCTTTATCAAAATGCTTAGAACCTGTTTTAACGCATCTATTCCTCATTGATTTTTTGACTCCGCTTCTTTCTCTTTTGTTTTCTTCATTCATAATCCTGTTATAAAGCTCAAGCATTTTAGGTGGTATTGGAGTCCCATCTAGGTCAATACCGTTTTCAATTGCTTCATCAACTGCTTGCATCCCTATTTTTTTCATAAAGTTTGATTTATTTATAGAGAATATCCTATAAGAAAAGATATTGATTTCTAGGGATTTGAATAATTAATTTACTGATTTTGAATTTCCTTTAAGACTCTTATTGCCTCTTTAATGTGTTCTGGGCCATTCAATAAATCTCGAAAGATATGTTTAACAAATCCATTTCTATCAATCACATAGGTAACTCTTCCATCTAATAACCCTAGTACTTTGGGTACTTTGAAAGCGTTTCTTAGTGAATCATTTTCATCACATAACAAAGGATATTGTAATTTATTTTTATTAGCAAATGCCAAGTGGCTTGCAGAACTACCATTACTCACTCCCCAAACTTGCGCACCAAGGACTTTAAAAAGATCATACTTATCTCTAAATCCGCAAACCTCTATCGTGCATCCTGGGGTATCATCCTTTGGATAAAAGAATAAAACTAAAGGAGTTTTTAATCCATTATTTGTCCTTTTAGTCCCATTCTGATCGAGTAAAGAAAATTGTGGGACTTTATCTCCAAGCTGCAAAATAGTTTACCTAAATCTCTATCTTAGAAGCAACTAATATTTTTCTGTGACCAAAAACAACAAAGTTTTAGATAAATTTTTTAAATATTGTTCTAAAAGATACTAAAAGATTCTTCTAATTAACTAATGTTATTGAATATATCTATTCTCATGGAATTTACCATATGTAGTTTATTATTTCTCATTCTCTTTGTGGGAATACTTTTTAATTTAAAAATAACTAACAATAAGAGAGTTAATCAAATAAAAGAAAAATAAAAAATAATAATAATTAGAATAAATAAATTTAAGATCTCTAAAAATGATTTTTAGAATTTTATATTTTCATTTGGGGTGAATACAGAACAATAATTACTTACAATATTTTTTAAGTCAATTTCGGAAGAACTCTTAGATTCTAATTTTAATTTATCTATAGCTTCTCTAGAATCAATCTCCCTAAGACGATATCTAGCACATGTATCGAGTACTTTAAACATTTTTGTAGTAACTGCCTTTGATGAGGGTATAAAGGCTAATAAGAAAAAAGTTGATAATAAGATTTTCATTATATTTTAAAAAGTTAATTACAGTTTTGAAATTTAGTTTGGTTTACACAAAGCTTATTTTTAGAGAATAAGGAAGCCAAAAATAAATTGGGATAAAATGTGATTACTTATTGAAAAATTTTAACTTGCTGATAACCAAAATTTATTTATTTATCATTTTCATCCTATACAGTTTTGATATAAAGTTGGTTTTATCTGATAAATAAATTTTGAAACTACTCAAACAAATAATTAAAAGGCATAAAATACTTATTCAGTGGTACCAAGAAAAATTAAAATTAAGTGATTATCAACTTCTTTGGTTAGTTTTTTTTAAGGGCGTAATAATTACAATTATTTTTTATAAACTACTTTGAAGAGTAACAAAGCGAGTTTATAAAAAGATATTTTCAAATCATTAGATTATATTAATAATAGATTTAACAATGAATTAAATAGACTTCTATCATGAATATCTTTGGGGTCGGTTTACCAGAAGTAACAGTAATTTTAATTCTAGCTCTATTAATTTTTGGTCCTAAGAAATTACCTGAATTAGGAAAACAACTTGGCAAAACATTAAAAAGCTTAAAGAAAGCATCGAATGAATTTCAAAATGAGATCGATCAAGTAATTAATGAGCCAGAGAAAGAAAATTTACCAAAATCTCCTCAAAAAAAATTTATAAATGATCTCGATCAAGTTACTAAAGAAGCAGAGGATAAGGATTTCTTAGAATCAGATAATAATGATAAATGAGAAAATTCAGAGGCCAATTACGCCTATAGAAGAATTTGAAATCGCCTTAAATAAAGCAAAACTTTCGGATGAAGATTATGAATTGATTGACTACATCAGATACACTAGTGTTTTTACCCAACCAAGTCTTGTTAAAGATTTAAAAAGGCCATCTAAACCACCTCTACTTACGAATCTTTGCCAAATATGCAGGAAAATTGGATCAGAGATGCCTGAGCACTTTAAAAAAGTAATTGATTGGTCAATCCAAATGAGTGAACATAATACAAGATGGGATGGCCATCTAATTTGTGCAGAGGCATTAAATGTAGATAATATCCCAATAAGTCCTTCCCATGGAACATCTTTATTTGATGTTCTTGTAGTACACAAAGAATTATTTCTCGGATTTGATTAGCTAAAAATGTTAATCATCTAGCGGAATTGAATCGGTATCAATTACGTCTTTGGAATCTTCATATTTACTTCTTTTAGTATCAATCCAGTTATTAATAGATGCCACAACCGGAATGGAACCTCTATAAATAAAAATTGAAGTTGGCAAAGCACTCAATAATCCAACCAAAGGATTTTTGAAAAGTAATCTTCCTGCTTTGATATTAAATAAAATTATAAGAATTGATGGAACCAAAACTTTAATTACTGTTTTTAAAGCCTCAACCCAACCGACACGATATATCCACCATATCAACACTATCCCAACTACATATAAAAATAAGTAAGTCATATTCTTAATATAGTATTTATTATGTTTTATTGGTCTTTACAAAAGACAATTTAATTTTTTTCTAAGGCTTTAATATAAATTACTAGTAAACGTTAAAATGAGTTTCTCTGAAATAAGAAAATTTTTAAAACAAATGCAGTCAGAGGATAATTTAAGAAAGGAGGTTACTTCTTCTGCAACAGCCGATGATGTAGCACTTATTGCTCAAAGACTTGGATATAGTTTCTCTGGTGATGATCTTTTAAGATTTAATGGCCAAAAAGTGGATAAAGTCACCGTCAGAAAAGTTGATCACCCTGGTGAATATCACTGAATAATCAAGACTTAATCCAAATTGCGAGTCCTCCGCCTCTTCCTCTTGCACACATCCAATTCTTTTCTTTATCTATAGCTATTAAAGAAAAAAAAGGCATTTGCTTTTCTTCTGGTTTTTTTAAAGGTTTTTTAACTAAGTTAAAGTTTCCAATATTTATTAAAAAGTTCTCGAAGAAAAAGGGCAAGAGAGGCCTTGTACCCTTTAATGATGCTTGCCCGCAAAAAATAATCGATAATATCCCAAAACTAACTGAGTTTATTATCTTGTAATCAACTATATTATTTTGAGAATTAGTTTTTTTTAGTTCTAATTTTGCTGATAATACCTGAAGAATGGAACTAGATATATTATCTATTTCTTTTGAGCCTTGCTTCCATACGGAATTAAATTTCCAAGTTCCAATTAAATCTTCATATCCAATACCACTTCCATCTTTTTTAGAAATACTCTCTAAATTTTTTATTTCCATATATTGTGGTAAATTTTTAGCCTCGAGAATCATTTTAAATATTATTTTTTATTCATCATAAATAAGTTTCAATAAAAAAAAAGGAATAAAATTTCTTCTTTATTTCAAAATATTTCCAAGAAAGTCGAGCACAGATACACATTCGTCACAAATTTCAATTAGTATCTTTACATAAGTTAATTTTTAAAAAATGGATTTTATTTCTAAAAGACAAGGTCATATACCTCTTAAGGCTGTTCCTTACATATTTTTCCTTGCAGTTGTTTTAAGTATCACATCAACCACAAGTACTTTTGTTTAAGCTTTAAGATTGTTTCTTTGGGTTTAATTTTTGATGAAAAAATACGATGTAATAATTATAGGTAGTGGTATTGGGGGTTTATGTTGCGGTTCGATATTGGCTCTTGCAGGTAAAAAAGTTCTAATTTCTGAAGCTCATTCTCAACCGGGAGGTGTTGCACATAGCTTTAAAAGGAATGGTTACACATTTGAATCTGGACCTTCATTATGGAGTGGTATTGGCAAATGGCCTACGACCAATCCTTTAGGTCAAATACTTAGATTACTTGACGAAAAGGTTGAACTTATTAAATATCAAGGATGGCATGTCAGTGTTCCTGAAGGCGAATTTAATTTAGAAGTCGGACAAGAACCATTTAAAGAAAGAATAAGATTATTAAGAGGTAATAAATCAGTTAAAGAGTGGGATTCATTTGTATCAGGGATAAGCCCCCTTAGTCAAATAGTTAGCGAAATACCTCTACTCTCCAGTTCACCTGAAACAATTAATTTTTTAGAAATAATAAAATTAGCGTCTAAATTCTTACCTAATATAAAATTATTACCAAAGCTTAATGGGGGTTTTGGTGATATTGTCGACAGTCACCTTAATGATCCTTTCCTTAGAAATTGGGTTGATTTGCTTAGTTTTTTAATAAGTGGAATGCCAATGCATGATACAAATTCTGCCGCGATGGCTACTTTATTTGATGAATGGTTTAAACCTGAATCGTATTTAGAATATCCAAAAGGAGGAAGCGAAAGTATAGTAAAGGCGTTAGTTGATGCTTTCAAAAAAAATGGAGGTGAACTAATTCTTTCTTCTAAAGTAGAGGCTGTAAACTTTAGTAAAAATATTGCTTCAGGTGTAACTTTAGAAAATGGTTCCAATTTCATTTCGAACTTTGTCGTAATGAATACTGATGCTTGGACTTCCAGAAAATTAATTCCACAAGAACTCCAAAATAAATGGAGGCCAAAGGCACAAGATATTAATAAATGCAGTTCTTTTCTTCATATTCATCTAGGTTTTGATGCCTCAGGCCTACAAAATCTACCTATTCATGCAATACACGTTGATAACTGGGATAGAGGAATTACTGCAGAAAGAAATGTAGCAGTTTTCTCAATTCCTTCTGTATTAGATAAGAGTATGGCACCAACCGGTAAACATGTCCTGCATGGATATACTCCTGCCAATGAACCATGGCAAATTTGGGAGAATTTAAACTCTGACGAATTAACTTACAAAGAACTTAAAGAGGAAAGATGTTCAATTTTTCTCAAATCTTTGAGAAAAATAATACCTGATATTGATAATAGAATTGAGATCAAATTGCTTGGCACTCCTTTAACACATAAAAAGTATACAAATACTTATTGTGGTAGCTACGGGCCAGCATTATCGGCAGCCCAAGGACTATTCCCTGGATGTAAAACACCTGTTAAAAATTTGCTTACTTGTGGAGCAAGTACATTCCCCGGAATTGGTATACCTGCCGTCTCAGCAAGTGGAGCATATGCTGCTGAAAAAATCATGGGGAAGAAGGAATATAAAAATCTTCTTAAAAAAATAGATCTTTAAAACATTCGACAAAACTGAAAAAGATCTTTAGTTAAGAAATAAGAAGAAAAAAAGTTATTTTTTTTGTGGATGATATTCTTTATTTGAATATAACTTTTACTTATAGCTTTTATATGTTTTTCTTATCTATTCCCCAGGCTTGGCACCTAGCTGGTACTTGGTCTGAGCAGCTACCAAACGATTCAAATCTAATAGGAATGAGTCAAACAGAACTTATGATGACTTTGCATTCAATCTTTGTACCACTTTTATTAGTAATTTCATATTTTCTATTTCTAAAAATCTCTAAAGAGGAGTCAAAAAAAGTTAAAGGATAATTTCTTTTAGAATAAGCCTTTATTTTGCTGAACTTCTTCTAAAAACTTTTCTTCCAGTAGAAGTATCTACGGAAGTAGATTTACTTTCTTCTTTAGTATTAGAATTGCCATCAACATTTTCAATATCGCTTTTATCCATTTCGGCACAAACCCCTACTACCATTGCTGCTTGCAATTGATCTGGTAAATCCCCAATAGTTAATAAAGCTTTTAAAACCAGCTGAAGGCGAGTTTCCCTATCTATTTCTGGCCTTAGCTTTTTAATCGTATTCCAAAGTTCTTGAGTAACTTCTTTCAAAAGTTCGCGATCTACAGACAAATTTAAAACCTTTTTTATATTTATATTAATCTAACAAAGAATAGGGATTCTTAAAATATTTTTCGTAAAACTGAATATTAGTTGAAATTTTTAATTACGTGAAAGCAAGTTGTATTTGTTTAGGAAGTTTGTTATTCTCTCCTATATTTTTATTAGATTTTACATTTTTAAAGTTACTAAAAAACTTTTTTTTAATTTTTATTGGAGTACTCGAGAATCTACAATTAGCTCTTGAAAGTGAGTTCCACTCTTTTGGATTAAATGTAGCGTAGGGGGAAGAAGATACAATTTTCATATCTAATAATACATCTGTACTAATAGTAGTACATAAATACTATTAAGCAACTACTTAATCCTGAAAGTCTTTATTTTGATAAATAAAGTTTAAAAAAATTTATCTTTTCAAGTATCCCCATAAGATTTTCTTATATTTCTTGGTATCATCAAAGACAAATCAACCCTTAACTTAAGCAATTCCTAACCAATACCCTTAAAAATCCTTTTAGATGGAGAAATTTGTGGAAATTAATATTGACAAGATATTTTGCCATAAGGCTCCTATAAAAAATTAAGTTATTTTTATATCATGCTTTTAAGTAATCAAAAAAGATTAAAAATCCAAGAAATAGTTAGAAGAATATCTTTAGATAAAGCAGTTTCGTTAAAAGAAAGAATATACGTTGAAAAATACGCAAAACACAGCTCGATAATATCTCTTTGGTTAAAAAAAGCAAATAGTATCAGAAGACATGGAAGACAAAAAGAAGGTAGTATTAACGAGCTAATTCAATCGCTAGGAATTGATGGATTAGATGGAGAAAATCATTTCAATCCAAATAAAGATGATATTTCTGACTGGTTTGGAGGTTCACCTGAATGGATTAAAAGGAGCTAGAAAATAGTCTAATCTCTAATTTATCCATGCATTAGAGAATAAATAAAAACTTACCAATGATATGATCCCCCAAAAAATCCAAGGAAGCAACTTTATAGGAAACAAGTATTTGCTAGTAAATGTATTCATAAAATGATCTAATATCTAACTAGATTATTTGTAATTTTGAATTTTGAAAATAGGTTTAATTGCTCTAATAACTAAAAATGAATGATATGAATATTAAACACGTAAATAATGTACTAGATATGTATAAGAAAAATAGCGTAGTTTATTTCAAGCTCAATAATTAAGCAGCTATCTTTTCATTATTAACTCCAAAATCAATTTTCTTGATATTCTGTTCATTTGAATTATCCCAATATTTAATTAGTCTTTCTAACTCATTAATTCTTTTTTTAGCATTCGCAATCTTTTCAGTTGAAGTCATTTAAAAAATTTAGCTATTTAAAATATGCATTATAAAAATTTTTTTTCAATAGTTAATTTTGATTTGCTTAAACTTTAAAAATATTAATTATTAGTTAAAAATTTAGACACCTAGCATTTAAGTAATTATACTTATTAATAGAGACTGAGGTTTTTATGAAAAAATTTAATTCATTTATTCTAAATAATACAGTTAAAATTCTTGACTTTGTTTATTCTGATAGGCATTTACAGAGATTTTGGGTATTAGAAGTTATTGCAAGGTCTCCTTATTTTGCTTTTCTTTCTGTTCTTCATTTCAAAGAATCACTTGGAATAAAAAATGATATCACAATGTTTTTGATGAAAGAACATTTTTACCAAGCTATTAATGAAACGGAGCACCTAAAAGAAATGGAGAAAAGAGGAGGAGACAAGTTTTGGATCGACAGGTTTTTAGCAAGGCACCTTGTACTAGTTTATTATTGGATAATGGTTATTTATTATTTCTGTTCTCCAACAAATGCTTATGACGTAAATATCAAAATTGAAGAGCATGCATTTAATACTTATACAAAATACCTAAAAGACCACCCTGAAGATCAAAAGATAAAAGAAATTGCGCAAGACGAACTTAATCACGTTGAAGAACTCAATGAAGCCCTAGCGATGATAACTCAATCCTAAATTAAGACTGAAAAATCAAGAAACAATGCAGCAAACATTATTGATGAAGAAATCAAGCTAATTCCGATAATCAACGTAACATAACCTTTTCGCCTTGGTAATTTATAAAAGAGCAATCCAATTACTATTGCGACTATTAGGGTAAAAAATATTTCGATTTTTTCAGTTAAAGAATTTAGGTGGAGTACTAAATTTGTACTTTCAAAGAATTTTAGATAATTAGATAAAAATACTTCGCCTTCAATTTTTTTAAAATATAAGAATGTACTTATCAAAGCAGAGCTCAATAAAGAAAAAACTGCTAGAGCGCTAACTGGTTTAGTAAGTCTATTGATTGTTCTATTGAAACTTACTAGCAGAATTAATATGAATAAAGCCATACCCATTGGTATCAAGGGGATCAAGATAGATATGTTTATGGAATTTTCCACGAAAGAATTTAGAATTTATTTTTAATTTTATAATACTTAAAGACTTAATTTAACTACTTAAGATTTATATAAAATTTTAATGTAAATAGTACCTATTGCTTTCTGTGTCAGTTGATACGAAAATTAAATTACTAACGATAAAGCCATGGTTACGATTTCTGAAATTCTTCTTGCAAGTGCAATTTTTCTTGGAATAGTATATTGGGAGGTTCAATTTCTATACTCCAAAACTACTGCTGCTAAATGATTTTCCTTTAAATCACAGACAACCACTAGATTAAATAAAATTTAAATAAAATTTAAGAATTCAAATAAACAAAAAAAGCTTTAAATATGAGAGAATAAACACATTGATTTTTAATTGGTAAATGAGCGAAGTTCAAACACAAGAAAGTGATTCCACTCAGCAGCAGCAGCAGCAGCAGCAGCAGTCATATCAAGATAGTAATATTTATTCTGCGGAAACAGAGCAACTTTATTTTAAAATGAAAGAGGGTTGGCTTTAATCTCCTCCATTATTTATTTTAAATAGTTTTTAACCAAAACTAATATAATTTGGTTACTCAAATTAAATAATTTTTTAGAAGGAACTGATACTTTTTTTTAATATAAGCAGCTAAATTTTAAAAAGAATTAAAAAAAGTGTTTAAGAAATTAAAACAGTTAGAAAAATTAAACGGAAGAATTGTAATGGGTAGTTTAGTTTATTTATTATTTACGAAATTAGTCTCTAGTCGTACAGATATCTTTGATCAATTGAAATCTATTTTAATTTAAAAGATCAGTTACTATTTTTTCATCCATATTTCTTTTAATATAATTATCATTTAGATACAAAAATTTTTCATATTTACGTAATTATTCCTAATTTAAATAGATAGACATTTTTATTTATAAATTATTTTTTTACTTGATTAAGAGAATAAATACTATCTATGGACTAAGACCAAAAACACAGATCTTATAGTATATTTGTACTGTTAAGAATATTGGGCTATGACCTCTTCAGAAACTTATGAATTTCTTTTCGTTAAGCCTGGTGATCATGTAGTAATTAGAAATGAAAAGCCTCCAGAGAATACTCAAAACGGTCGACATGGATATTGGATAGGTCAAGTTATTAACTGTATAGGAGGAGCAAGAAATCCAAATTCATGGACCTTATTTCAAGTGGCAGACATTGATAATGGAGAGATCATAATAATCAACGCCGATACTGTAGAAAGGATATTAAAAACAGCTGAGAATTAACCTTCTCAAAACCTGATAAATCAAGAACTCTAAAAAAATTTTTTATTATGAAAAGTTAAATAAAATAAAAAGAAAAATATTACGTGTTAAAGAAATTACTAGCCCAACTCTAAACAAGCAAGCCCATATACCTGATTCATTGGGCATGTAGGTTGAATACCTTTATACATTCTATAAGTTTGCGAAATTTCTTTAAAACCAATACTAGATAAAAGGTAATTGGCATAAGGATTGAGATTCGAACAGTCCAATAAGATTTGAGCTTCTAGATTCCTAACTAATTTTCTAATAAGCAATTCTGCCAAAGGAGGGGTATCAGCCAGAAGAGGTCCAATTCGCCAACCTTGAGTATTACATTGAAGCATACAAGGTCTTATCCTCCCAAAGCCATGGCACATGTCATTATTATCAACAAGTGCACTAACATTTCCAAAAGAATTCTTCAGCCAATGGTTCAAGAAATGTGGCCTAGGACTAGGTTCTCGCTGAGAATCATATATCAAAACAGATTCAGGGGAGATCTGATTACCTGGAACAACACTAAAAGTATTATTTTCATCTTTATAAAAATTCCCATTTGGCAAATCTTGAATACCCTCTAATTTCCATCTATTCGTTATGGAGGATTTTTTAAAACCCCACTTTTGATAATCATCTAATCTGTTTGGAGCAGCTTCTAAACCAATACAATCAACATTTTTCAAATACTCTAATGCATGTTTCCATAATCTCACTCCATAACCCATATTTCGGTATTCCTTTTTTACGATGAATAATCCTATGAATCCATACGAAGAATTATATTTAATACAAGCTATAGAACCTATAGGAACATTATCAAGACATCCAACCCATATCCCTTTTTTATCGGTATTTTTATAAATTGATATATCGTCAAAGCCTGGAGCAAATCCCTCTAACCTAGCCCAATCAGTAACTTTCTGGATCTCATTATTAGATATTAATCTGATTGAAAAATTTTTCTTCATTAATTGCATCTTAACTTAATAAAATAAGACTTTTAATATTTTGCAGGAGTTAATTTAATCAATACTAAGGAAAAACATATTCTTGCTTCAAAGAATAAAAATTATAAATCCACTCAATATTCCTGCGACATGTCCAGAAAAGCTGATACCTGGCAACAAAGAATAAACAATTCCCAAAGACAAAAAAACAGTCATTAATCTGAAAATTTCATTATTCTTTTTCAAGCCAATAAAAATATTAAAAATGTATTCTTTTCCATAAAGAGAGGAGAGCAAAATGAAGGAAAATGTCCCAAATATAATTCCACTAAAACCAACCAACAAATGATTAGGATTATAAAATAAAAATTTATCTCCTATAAATAAATATAAAGTCTGAATTGGTATTAATAAAATAATTAGATAAAGGAAAAGAAAAATATTCTTTAAATTCAAATTTATAAAACAATATCTAACTACAATTATTCCAAATACATTAGATAATAAATGATTAAAATCTTTATGCACAAAACTATAACTTAATATGCGATAAGGTTGATTAGTAAGATAACTCGACCAATAGGAAAAATCAGAAACCAAATATAAACCTTTGAAATTAATAATTATAAATAATAAAAAACATAAAAAAGAAGGAATAATAAATTGTGCTTCTTTTTTTATTATTTTCAAAATATGATTTGATATTACTATTATTTATAAAAAATAATAAAGCCTTTTTTCTTTAAATAATTTATCGATATTTAATATTATTAATCTGATATATTTAACTATCATATGAAAATTTTTCGAAATGAATATTTTAGATAAATCGTATAAATCAAATATTGATGAATTAAAAAATAAAGTAATTACAGGTCAAACAGAGCCTATAAGTTGGAGGATCCAACAGATTAGCAAGGTTTCAAAACTTTTAGATGAGAATAAAAAAGAAATCATAAAAGCTCTTTTCCTTGATCTTGGTAAATCAGAAATTGAAGCTCTTTCAGAAATACTTTTAATTAAAGAAGAAATTTCCTTAATAAAGAAGAATCTTAGATTATGGATGCGACCAAAAAAGGTAGAAACGCCAATATATCTTTTTCCATCATTCTCTAAAGTAATCTATGAACCTCTGGGTTGTGTCCTGATTTTAGGGCCATATAATTATCCTTTATTGTATCTATTAAAGCCCCTCGTAAATATTTTTTCTTCAGGAAATACTGCAGTAATAAAACCATCAGAAAAATGTTTTTCAACATCTAAACTAATCAAAAAATTAACTGATAAATATTTCCAAAAAGATATTTTGTTAACGATTGAGGGAGATTATAAAGAGTCAATAAAACTGGTAAAACAAAATTTCGATCATATTTTTTTTACAGGTAGTACTGAAACGGGGAGATCTATTATGAAATCAGCTTCAACAAACCTAACTCCATTAACACTTGAACTTAGCGGAACAAATCCAGTAATTATTTTCAAAAATGCAAATTTAGAAATTGCAGCAAAAAGAATTGTATGGGGTAAATTTTTCAATTCAGGTCAATCATGTGTGGCACCTAACCATATATTTGTAGAAAAAGAAATTGAAAATCAATTAGTTGAGGAGTTAAAGAAATTTATCACTATTTTTTATGGCGAAGATCCAATAATCTCAAAAAACTTATCTAAATTGCAAAAAAAACAATTTTCCACAACTTCAGAACTTCTCAAAAAATATAAAAAAGAGAAACGTATTTTATTTGGAGGAACTTGTAGTAAAAAAAGAATGAAAATATCACCTACAATTTTAAAAGTAAAATTACAAGATAAAAATATTATTCAAAAAGAATTATTTAGCTCCCTTCTTCCCGTTATTGGGATTGACAATAAAGATTCGGCATTAAAAAAAATTAATCAAGCTTCAAAACCTTTAGCAATATATATTTTTGGAGGAAATAAAAAAATCCATGATCATATTTCAAAAGTTACAAGCTCTGGCACCGTTTGTATTAACGATGTTATGTTGCCTGTGCTTATTCCAAATTTGCCATTTGGAGGGGTTGGAGAAAGTGGAATGGGTAAATTTCATGGAGAGGCAGGATTTAAGAATTTTTCAAATCAAAAATCCATAACTTATAAAGGCTTTTTATTTGATTTAGATTTTAGATACCCTCCTTATGAGAAAGTAATGAAAATTATAAAATTTATTTTTAAGATTTAAATTAATTAATTTGGTTTCAAAAGTCTAGCGATTTTAAATACACATATTATCTTTAAGAAAATAGAAAAATTAATGAAATTCACGTTTATTTTATTAGCCTTCATTTTTAATTTTTTAAATCCTAATTTTATCAAGGCTGAAGAAATTATTGATTCATCAAATAATCAAATAGAAAATACTACGAAGGTTAAATCAACTAATAATGAAATATCAGACTTTAAAAAAATTCATATAGTACAAGTGGGGGATACGATTACAAGTATCTCAAATTTTTATTCAATAAAAAAAGATTTGATTATTAAATTAAATAATTTAACAGATGAAAATTATATATATGTAGGACAGAATCTGAAAATTTCTGATCCTAGTCAAGAAAGTAAAAACAATAACTATCATATCGTCAAAAAAGGTGAGAGTCTTACAGAAATCTCTAATAAATATGGTTTAAACTTTAAAGAACTTATTGAAATTAACAATCTAAAGAATCCCGATTCATTAGAGGTTGATTCAAAATTAGTTTTAAGAAAAAATAATATCAATAATCAAAAAGTTAATACTTCAATTAAAGAAGAAAAAATTAATCAATTTATAAGTAAAAAGATTAAAAAGTATGGTCCTTTAACAACTCAACAAACTGAATTAGAAGAAAAAAGTGGAAGAAAGATTTTAAATGCTCTAAATCAAAATAATAAAAAAGTTATTATCTCTATTAAGTGTAAGACAAAAGATTTAGACGTAAGAATTCCTGGAAGAAAATGGAGAGGGTGGATTCCTGCAAAAGAAGAATTTGAAAAAAATCTAATAAATGATTTCTGCTAATCATTTTGATTAATATCTGTGAATAATTTTTCTATAGATATCCCTTTTGAGGTATTGTCTTATTAGTTAAAATTAAATTAATGGCAATTTCAAGAGGAGATCTTGTAAGAGTTAAAAGACCAGAGTCATACTGGTATAATGAAATTGGTAAAGTTGCTTCAGTTGATACAACCGGAATAAAGTATAACTGTGTTGTAAGATTTGATAAGGTAAATTATGCGGGCATAAGTGGAACTGATGGAGGAGCAAATACTAATAATTTTTCAGAAAGTGAATTAGAGAAAGCTTAGAAATTTGCCTGAGTTACCAGAAGTTGAGACTGTTAGAAGAGGTTTAGAACAAAAACTCAAGAATTTTATTATCAAAAAAGTTGAACTCTGTAGAGAGTCAACAGTTGCCTATCCCATTGATAAGAAAGACTTTATTGAAGGTCTTCATAACTCACTCATATATAAATGGAATAGACGAGGAAAATATTTAATCGCGGAACTTAAAAAAAATGAGAGTAATAATATTGATGCAAATGAAATATCATTTATAAAGAATGGGTTCCTAGTTGTTCATTTAAGAATGACTGGTTATTTCACTTTTAATAATGTTCTTACTAAACCTTGTAAACATACAAGGATAAGGCTTTTTGATAACAACAATAATGAGCTTAGATATATAGATGTGAGGAGTTTTGGGCAAATGTGGTGGATAAGAAATGGTTTATTACCAAACAAAATTATTAAAGGCTTAGGCTCCTTAGGACCTGAGCCATTCTCAGAAAATTTTAATATCAGTTATCTGACAAAAATAATTTCAAACAAAACAAGATCTATAAAATCAATTTTATTAGATCAAACAATCGTAGCTGGAATAGGAAATATATATGCAGATGAGAGTCTTTACTCATCTGGTATTTCACCTTTTAGAGAAGCAAGAACAATTAAAAAATATGAATTAAAAAAACTAAGAATAGCAATCATCGAGGTTTTACAAAAAAGTATAGGTGCAGGTGGAACAACCTTTAGTGACTTTAGAGACTTGGAAGGAGAGAATGGTAATTTTGGATTACAAACTAATGTTTATAGAAGAACTGGTAAGCAATGTCGTAAATGCAAAAATTTAATTGAAAGACAAAAAATCTCAGGAAGAAGTACACATTGGTGTCGTAAATGTCAGAAATAAAAAAGGGCTTACTTTAAAAAAGTAAACCCTTTTAAATATTTTACCTGGCATTGAGCTATTTTCTCAAGGGGCTACCCCCTAAATATTTTCGCCGCTGATGCGTTTCACAACCGAGTTCGAGATGGATCGGAGTGGTTCCACATCGCCATGAACACCAGGATAGTGTGAACCTTGAGAACTGCATAGAAAATTATATAGATTGAAAGACAATAAATTAAGTTTATTTGGTCAAGCCCTCGGTCTATTAGTACTCCTCCGCTGCACTTGTTACCAAGCTTCCACGTAGAGCCTATCAACGGGTGTTCTTCCCGTGACCTTACTGGCTTAAGCCATGGCAATACTCATCTTGAGGTGGGCTTCCCACTTAGATGCTTTCAGCGGTTATCCACTCCGCACATGGCTACCCAGCGTTTACCGTTGGCACGATAACTGGCACACCAGAGGTGCGTTCCTCCCGGTCCTCTCGTACTAGGGAGAAATCCTCTCAATATTCCTGCGCATACACCGGATATGGACCGAACTGTCTCACGACGTTCTGAACCCAGCTCGCGTACCGCTTTAATGGGCGAACAGCCCAACCCTTGGGACCGACTTCAGCCCCAGGTTGCGATGAGCCGACATCGAGGTGCCAAACCTCCCCGTCGATGTGAACTCTTGGGGGAGATCAGCCTGTTATCCCTAGAGTAACTTTTATCCGTTGAGCGACGGCCCTTCCACGCAGAACCGTCGGATCACTAAAACCGACTTTCGTCCCTGTTCGACTTGTAGGTCTCACAGTCAAGCTCCCTTCTGCTTTTGCACTCAACGACTGATTTCCAACCAGCCTGAGGGAACCTTTGTGCGCCTCCGTTACCTTTTAGGAGGCGACCGCCCCAGTCAAACTGCCCATCAGATACTGTCCGCTTCCCGGATAACGGGTAAACGTTAGAACCCTAGCTCTAATAGAGTGGTATCTCACCGATGACTCAATAATACCCACAAGCACTATTTCAATGTCTCCCACCTATTCTGCGCAATTAGAGCCCGAGCACAATATCAAACTACAGTAAAGCTTCATAGGGTCTTTCTGTCCGGGTGTATGTAGTCCGCATCTTCACAGACAATTCTATTTCGCCGAGCCTCTCTCCGAGACAGCGCGCAAATCGTTACACCTTTCGTGCGGGTCGGAACTTACCCGACAAGGAATTTCGCTACCTTAGGACCGTTATAGTTACGGCCGCCGTTCACCGGGGCTTCAGTCGCTAGCTTTGCTAAAAGCTAACCAGCTTCCTTAACCTTCCGGCACTGGGCAGGTGTCAGCCCCCATACATCGTCTTGCGACTTAGCGGAGACCTGTGTTTTTGGTAAACAGTCGCTTGCGCCTCTTCACTGCGACCAGCTCTCGCTGGCACCCCTTCTCCCGAAGTTACGGGGCCATTTTGCCGAGTTCCTTAGAGAGAGTTATCTCGCGCCCCTCGGTATTCTCTACCACCCCACCTGTGTCGGTTTCGGGTACTGGCATTTATGTCTTAACGGGTATAGGGCTTTTCTTGGAAGCATGACATCACCAACTTCGCTGCCGTAGCAGCTCGTACTCACGCCTCAGCTCAAGATGTTTTCTCCATCTCTCAAAGCCTTGAACGCTTGAACCAGTAACCAACATCTGGCCTGGCTAGCCTTCTCCGTCCCCCTTCCCAAAACATAACTGGTACAGGAATATTGACCTGTTATCCATCGACTACGCCTTTCGGCCTCGCCTTAGGTCCAGACTAACCCTCCGCGGACGAGCCTGCCGGAGGAACCCTTAGGGTTTCGGGGCATGGGATTCTCACCCATGTTTTCGCTACTCAAGCCGACATTCTCACTTCTATGCCGTCCACGTCCGCTTACGCTAACGCTTCACCCAACATAGAACGCTCCCCTACCATAAATAAATTTATCCGCAGCTTCGGTATAACGCTTAGCCCCATTCATTTTCGGCGCAGGATCGCTCGACCAGTGAGCTATTACGCACTCCTTTGAGGATGGCTGCTTCTAGGCAAACCTCCTGGTTGTCTGGGCAATCCCACCTCCTTTATCACTTAGCGTTAATTTTGGGACCTTAGCTGGCGGTCTGGGCTGTTTCCCTCTTGACTATGGAGCTTATCCCCCACAGTCTGACTGCCTAGTTACACACAGGGTATTCAGAGTTCATATCGATTTGGTACCGCTTTCGCAGCCCGCACCGAAATGGTTGCTTTACCCCCCTGCTGGAGCACTAGACGCTACGCCTCAACGTATTTCGGGGAGAACCAGCTAGCTCCTGGTTCGATTGGCATTTCACCCCTAACCACAGCTCATCCGCTGAATTTTCAACTTCAGTCGGTTCGGACCTCCACTTGGTATCACCCAAGCTTCATCCTGGCCATGGTTAGATCACCAGGGTTCGGGTCTATAAACACTGACAAACGCCCTATTAAGACTCGCTTTCGCTGTGGCTCCACCATTTCCGGTTTAACCCGCCAGTGCCTATAAGTCGCCGGCTCATTCTTCAACAGGCACACGGTCACCCGATTAGTCGGGCTCCCATTGCTTGTAAGCTCACGGTTTCATGTTCTATTTCACTCCCCTCCCGGGGTTCTTTTCACCTTTCCCTCGCGGTACTGTTTCACTATCGGTCACACAGTAGTACTTAGCCTTACGAGGTGGTCCTCGCAGATTCACACGGAATTCCACGTGCTCCGTGCTACTCGGGATACAGCTAGGTCAACTCATCTTTCAATTACGGGGCTTTCACCCTCTATGGCACGCCATTCAAACGTTTCTTCTAGAATTGTTGATCCATATTGCTGTCCCACAACCCCGATAGTCAAGACTATCGGTTTGGGCTATTCCCCGTTCGCTCGCCGCTACTGAGGGAGTCGTTATTTACTTTCTCTTCCTCCAGCTACTAAGATGTTTCAGTTCGCTGGGTTAGCTCGCACCAACCTATATATTCAGTTGGTCGTTCAAGGGGTTGCCCCATTCGGAAATTCCCGGATCAAAGTGTGCTTCCAACTCCCCGAGACTTATCGCAGGTAACCACGTCCTTCATCGCCTCTGTGTGCCTAGGTATCCTCCGTGAGCCCTTTGTAGCTTGACCAATAACTTCAATAATTGAAGCATCAGCTTAATAGAATTGTTATTTAATGCATTCGCACAAATAATAAATCTGCATCATTAAAGATGCTTATTGTCTTCAAAAATAATCTATGCAGTTGTCAAGGTTCTCTGAAAACAATGAATAAAAATTCAATGAGTCCAGCATCTTATTTATTGAAAAAATAGGAAGCTAGATTCGCTCAGAGCAAATAAGGACACGACTCAAAATAATTTTCCTCTTTTACAATATGTAAGAGGTGGTATTCAGTGGAGGTAAGCGGACTCGAACCGCTGACATCCTGCTTGCAAAGCAGGCGCTCTACCAACTGAGCTATACCCCCAACATAGAGATATGGGCCATCCTGGACTTGAACCAGGGACCTCACCCTTATCAGGGGTGCGCTCTAACCACCTGAGCTAATGGCCCAGGAAAAAAGTGATGGGTGTGACCTAGAAAAAACTTAGAAACTGAAATTCTCAAAAATTAAGAATCTGAGATACCGATCGACCTAAGGTGACAAAATTAATATTTACATTTTGTTGTCTCCCTGTTAGGAGGTGATCCAGCCGCACCTTCCGGTACGGCTACCTTGTTACGACTTCACCCCAGTCATTAGCCCCACCTTCGGCGTCCTCCTCCACAAGGGTTGGAGTAACGACTTCGGGCATGGCCAACTTCCATGGTGTGACGGGCGGTGTGTACAAGGCCCGGGAACGTATTCACCGCAGTATGCTGACCTGCGATTACTAGCGATTCCTACTTCACGTAGGCGAGTTGCAGCCTACGATCTGAACTGAGCCACGGTTTATGGGATTTGCTAGCTCTCGCGAGTTTGCTGCCCTTTGTCCGTAGCATTGTAGTACGTGTGTAGCCCAGGGTGTAAGGGGCATGATGACTTGACGTCATCCACACCTTCCTCCGGTTTATCACCGGCGGTCTTTCTAGAGTGCCCAACTAAATGCTGGCAACTAAAAACGTGGGTTGCGCTCGTTGCGGGACTTAACCCAACATCTCACGACACGAGCTGACGACAGCCATGCACCACCTGTCACTGAATTCCCGAAGGCACCCTCAAATTTCTAAGAGGTTCTCAGGATGTCAAACCCTGGTAAGGTTCTTCGCGTTGCATCGAATTAAACCACATACTCCACCGCTTGTGCGGGCCCCCGTCAATTCCTTTGAGTTTCACACTTGCGTGCGTACTCCCCAGGCGGAACACTTAACGCGTTAGCTACGACACCGAAGGGGTCGATTCCCCCGACACCTAGTGTTCATCGTTTACGGCCAGGACTACAGGGGTATCTAATCCCTTTCGCTCCCCTGGCTTTCGTCCATGAGCGTCAGTAATGGCCCAGCAGAGCGCCTTCGCCACTGGTGTTCTTCCCGATATCTACGCATTTCACCGCTACACCGGGAATTCCCTCTGCCCCTACCATACTCAAGCCGATCAGTTTCCACTGCCTTAATGGAGTTAAGCTCCACGCTTTAACAGCAGACTTGAAAGGCCGCCTGCGGACGCTTTACGCCCAATAATTCCGGATAACGCTTGCCACTCCCGTATTACCGCGGCTGCTGGCACGGAATTAGCCGTGGCTTATTCCTCAAGTACCGTCATATCTTCTTCCTTGAGAAAAGAGGTTTACAGCCCAGAGGCCTTCGTCCCTCACGCGGCGTTGCTCCGTCAGGCTTTCGCCCATTGCGGAAAATTCCCCACTGCTGCCTCCCGTAGGAGTCTGGGCCGTGTCTCAGTCCCAGTGTGGCTGATCATCCTCTCAGACCAGCTACTGATCGAAGCCTTGGTGAGCCATTACCTCACCAACAAGCTAATCAGACGCGAGCTCATCCTCAGGCGAAATTCATTTCACCTATCGGCATATGGGGTATTAGCGGTCGTTTCCAACCGTTATCCCCCTCCTGAGGGCAGATTCTCACGCGTTACTCACCCGTCCGCCACTAACCCGAAGGTTCGTTCGACTTGCATGTGTTAAGCACGCCGCCAGCGTTCATCCTGAGCCAGGATCAAACTCTCCGTTGTGTTCAAATCCTTTTGTAGAAAAAATCTACTCAATATGAATTGCGTTCTCCAAATAAAAATAAGATTGACTTAAGTTATTTAGGTTCAGCCTCCTTAGATAATTAAGGATTACTTTGAGTGCACATTAAAAAATATTTCAAAGTGACTTTCCAAGATCTCAGATCCGTTGGTTTTCAAAAAACTAAAAGTTAGCAATTGAAAACAATTTATATATTCTTGACGGGACCTCACACCTTTATTGCAAATACATCTCAAAATTATCAAACCTAAATTTGATAAAGTCTTGACGCAATAAAAGCATCAGTTCCTAAGTTTTAAATTTTCTAGGTGCGGAGTTAATCAATAAATGAATAACCCATTTCGAAGGAAAACCCTTCTACTGGTTGAAAGAACTGATCGAAATCAAATCTCCAAAAAATTCATTCTTTTACCAAAAATTAAATTTAAGATAATAGTTTGAATAATGCAAAAAAAATATTTTTGCCCAGAAGAAAATACTAAACCATCCGACTGTAATTATGCAACCTTTTATACAAAAATTTTTTATTAATTTTTATTTTGTTCAAAATACATTTTAAGAACTAGGCTTAAATAAAGGGATTCAACTGAAATGGCAGAAAGATTTAGTCAAAAAAATTTAAGAGTTCGTCCAAGTTCAGATGAAGACAAAATTGTAACAAAGGCAAAAGAACACTTTGAAAAGACCTTGGTTAAAATTTCAGGGGAGTTTATCGGCAGTGTTGCAGCACTAGAACACCCTACAAAAAAACTAAAGTTAAATTATGGTGAGATTTTTCTAAGGGATAATGTTCCAGTAATGATTTATCTCATTACCCAAAAAAGGTACGATATTGTAAAAAAGTTTTTAAATGTTTGTCTTGAACTTCAAAGCACTAATTATCAAACAAGGGGCGTATTCCCTACAAGCTTTGTAGAAGAGAAAGGAAAATTAATTGGCGATTATGGTCAGAGATCAATAGGTAGAATTACTTCTGCCGATGCAAGTTTATGGTGGCCAATATTATGCTGGTTTTATGTCAACAAGAGTGGCGATCATTCATTTGGTAAAAGCCAAAGTGTGCAGAGAGGGATTCAACTTTTACTAGATTTAGTTTTACATCCAACATTCGAAGGAACACCCGTTCTTTTCGTTCCAGACTGTGCATTTATGATTGATAGACCAATGGATGTATGGGGAGCACCATTGGAAGTAGAGGTATTACTTCATGGATGTTTAAAAAGTTGTATAAATCTGATGGAATTAAGCCGTGAAGATCACGTTAGTAGATTATTAGACCAAAGACTTATTCTTACCAGTCAATGGGTTGAGGATTTAAGAGGTTTTCTTTTAAAACATTACTGGGTTACAAGCCAAACAATGCAAATTTTAAGAAGAAGGCCAACTGAACAATATGGCGATGACCAACATTTTAATGAATTTAATGTTCAACCTCAGGTAGTACCTTCATGGCTACAAGACTGGTTAGAGAACAGAGGTGGATATTTAATAGGTAATATTAGGACTGGGAGACCTGACTTTAGATTTTATAGCTTAGGAAACTCTTTAGCATGCATGTTTGGAGTTCTCCCATCTGAAGAACAAAGAGCACTTTTTAGACTAGTGCTACACAACAGACAACATCTTATGGCACAAATGCCTATGAGAATATGTCACCCTCACATGGATGTAGAGGAGTGGCAGAATAAAACAGGATCAGATCCTAAAAACTGGCCTTGGAGTTACCATAACGGAGGTCATTGGCCAAGTTTACTTTGGTATTTTGGAGCCTCTGTTCTTTTACATCAAAAAAGATTTCCTACTGAAGATGTTATTTTAATGGAAGAGATGAGATCTTTGATAGAAGAATCTTACTGGTGTCAACTTAATCAATTACCAAAACAAGAGTGGGCAGAATATTTTGACGGACCTACTGGTACATGGGTTGGACAACAGTCAAGAACATATCAGACATGGACAATAGTTGGATTTTTATTGATGCATCACTTTCTAAGAGAAGATAATAATGACTTAGACATGTTCAATATATAAATAAATTTTAAAATAATCCCAAAGTAAGAGATTTATCTATTGGTAAGCAAGCACCAATTCCTAAATAGATAGTTAAAAAAGTTCCAAAAAGAAAGACCGACATCGCAACTGGTCTTCTGAAAGGATTAGAGAATTTGTTTACATTTTCTATAAAGGGTAAGATCATTAGTCCAAGAGGAATTAAGGTTTGAAGAGCAATTCCAAGTAGCTTATTTGGAACAACTCTCAGAATTTGAAATACAGGATAGAGATACCATTCAGGCAGTATTTCTAAAGGGGTAGCAAATGGATTTGCTTTGTCTCCCAACATCGCCGGATCTAAGACAGCAAGCCCAACTACGCAAGCAATAGTTCCAAGTATTACAACTGGGAAAATATATAAAAGATCATTAGGCCAAGCAGGCTCTCCATAATAATTATGACCCATACCTTTAGCCAACTTAGCTCTTAATTTTGGATCTGATAAATCCGGTTTTTTTAAAGTAGACATATTAAATAATTCAGAAAGTTCAGTTTTTAAGATTATAAGGGTTTATAACGGCCCTGAAATACCTTGTTTACGAATCATAAGAAAATGCATCAGCATAAATACAGCTAAAGACCATGGCAGAACAAAAGTATGGAGGCTATAAAATCTAGTTAGAGTAGATTGACCAACACTTTCTCCTCCTCGAAGAAGTTCAACCATGAAATCGCCAATAATAGGTATTGCGGCAGGAACACCTGAAACTATTTTAACTGCCCAATATCCAACCTGGTCCCATGGGAGAGAATAACCGGTTACTCCGAAAGCAACAGTTATAACGGCCATAACAACTCCCGTCACCCATGTTAGTTCTCTTGGTCTTTTAAATCCTCCAGTAAGGTATACCCTAAATACATGAAGGATTAACATTAATACCATCATAGACGCACTCCATCTATGAACAGATCTGATTAACCAACCAAAACTAACATCAGTCATTAAGTAGCTTACAGAATTATAAGCTTGAGTAACGGTCGGCTTATAATAAAAAGTCATTGCAAAACCTGTTGCAAATTGAATTAAGAAGCATACTAAAGTTATGCCTCCTAAACAGTAAAAAATATTTACGTGAGGGGGTACGTACTTGGAAGTTACGTCGTCAGTTATGTCTTGGATTTCAAGTCTTTCTTGAAACCAGTCATAAACAGAAGAGGAATCGGACATCCAAAAAAAAAATAGCTTTGATACAAAAAGCTTACTTAAAATTCACTTACTTGGTGTTAACACTTAACCCAATGAATTCATCTTTTAACAAATTTTTAATATTCAAAAAATGGATCATAATCATGATGATCTGTATTTTTTCTACCAACTTTTTGTGTATTCCAAGCGTTAATGCGCTTAGTGATAGCAAGCAATTTGTACTTGACGCTTGGACGTTAGTAAATGAGGGATATTACGATCCAGAAAGGCTTGATGAAATCCAATGGAAGAAGATTAGACAAAAAACATTACAGAAACAAATTGAAACAAGTGATGAGGCTTATTCTGCAATTGAAGATATGTTAAGACCTCTTGAAGATCCTTTTACAAGAATATTAAGGCCAAAAGATTATGAACTTCTGAAAACAAGCAATTTTGGAAGCGAAATAAATGGCGTAGGACTTCAATTAGGAGAAGATGAAATGACTAAAGAAATCCAAGTTATTTCAACATTAGCAGGATCCCCTGCCGAAGAAGCAGGGATAATTAGTGGAGATCGAATAGATAAGGTTGATGGAATATCTTGTTCCGAGTTAGGTCTCGCAAATACTGCTTCAAAACTTAGAGGAGAATCGGGAACAAAGGTTCTTGTTCAAATTAAATCCATGTCTGATGAGACTAAAGAAATTGATTTAGAAAGAAGATCAGTTGACCTTAGACCAGTAAGAACAAAGAGATTGAGAGATGACTCTCATACCATTGGATATTTAAGAATAACTCAATTTAGTGAAAGTGTTCCAAAAAGAATTGAAGAGGCTCTGCAGGAACTCAAAGATAAAGAAGTTGAAGGAATAATACTTGATTTAAGAAATAACTCTGGAGGGTTAGTAAGTTCTGGAATAGCAGTAGCTGATTCATTTCTAAGCGAACAACCCATCGTAGAAACAAAAGATAGAAATGGCATTAAGGATGCAATAATTTCTCAGAAAAATACTTTTTTTGATGGCCCTATGGTAACTTTGGTAAACAAAGGTACTGCAAGCGCAAGTGAGATCCTCGCAGGATCCCTGCAAGATAATAAGAGATCAACTTTAATGGGTGAACAAACTTATGGGAAAGGACTTATTCAGTCTTTGAAAAGTTTAGGTGAAGAAAGTGGTATAGCTATTACTGTTGCTAGTTATTTAACACCTCAAGGTAATAATATTCAGGGTAAGGGAATTACTCCTGATAAAACTTTAGATCTCCCCGAGGCTAGGGACTACGGAAATTCTGAGGATAAATGGGTGAAAAATGCAGAGATATACTTAAACACTTTGTTTGATGAAAATAAAGTCGAAGAAATAGTAAACGAATTAGAAAGTAAAGACATTGAAATCTAAAAAAAGAATTTTTATGTATGGATAATTTCTTAGTTATGAATAATAAAAGAATCTTTCATGATCCAATACATAAAGAAATAATTATTGATTCAAACAAACCAGAGGAATTAATGATTATGCAGTTAATTGATACTTTGGCATTTCAGAGATTAAGAAGGATAAAACAATTAGGTGCGGCCTCTCTACTCTTCCATGGAGCAGAATCAAGCAGATTCACG
>QCVV01000010.1 GCA_003210235.1 Prochlorococcus sp. AG-686-O05
TCAAGGAAAAGTTTTTATATAAATTAAATGTATTTAATCACACTTTTAATAAATCATAAGTAATTTTTTTAAAAATATTATTCTCTACAGTTTCTGTAATTAATAAAAGTTCAACTAATTTTTCTAATAAAATTCGATTATTATTGAGTATATTTATGGCATTATTTAGAGAAATTTTAGAAATATTGATAATTTCATTATCAATTCTTGAGTAAGTGTTATCAGCTATTATTGATTTATTCCTGACAAAACCTTCCCCAATTGATATTTCACCACTACTTTCAAGAGATAGAGGACCAATTATAGAAAATCCATATTTAGTTACCATCTCTCTAACAATACTTGTTGCATAAGATATATCATTAATTGAACATTGAGTAATTTCATTTTTACCGTATACAATTGTTTCTGCAGCTCTCCCTGCCAATGCTATTTCAATTTTAGATAACAACAATTTTTTTGAAATTAATCCACTTGATACGATATCTTCATCTGGATTGATTTTTGTATATCCTCCCATGTATCCAGATCTCGGAAGAATTGTTATTTTATCTACTGAATCAATACCATTTCTAACTGCCGAAACAATTGCACGTCCAACCTCGTTATATGCAATAATTTTTTTCATATTTTGAGAAGAAATAATAGAAGTACGCAGACCAAGAGTAATCTTATCTAAAGCATTTTCTATATGAACATCATTGATTAATTTGGATTTTTTTCTTGCACAATGTATAGCACTTTCATTCATTAAATTAGCTAAGTCAGCTCCAGAAAAACCTACTGTTCTTGTAGCCCAATATGACAGATCTACATTTTTGGAAAGAGGTTTCGATAAAGAATGAACTGAAAGTATTTTTTTTCTCCCATCTAAATCAGGCAACATGACTACAATTTTCCTGTCGAATCGTCCCGGTCTTAGAAGAGCTGAATCTAAGATATCTGGCCTGTTAGTTGCGGCAATAACAATTATTCCAGAATTATCTGCAAAACCGTCTAATTCTGTTAAAAGCTGATTAAGAGTTTGTTCTCTTTCATCATTACCTCCTCCGATCCCAGAACCTCTTTGTCTTCCTATAGAATCAATTTCATCAATAAATATTATGCAAGGTGACTTTTCTTTAGCTTTTTCAAATAAGTCTCTAACTCTACTTGCACCAACACCAACAAATAGTTCAACAAATTCTGATGCAGCAATAGAAAGAAAAGGAACACCTGACTCTCCTGCAATTGCTTTAGCTAATAATGTTTTACCAGTTCCTGGAGGACCAATTAATAAGACCCCCTTAGGTACTTTTGCTCCAAGATCTGTAAATTTTTTTGGTTCATTAAGAAATTTTATAACTTCTTTTAATTCCTCCGCAGCTTCAGGAACTCCAGCAACATCATCAAATCGTGTATCTACATCATCGATGGTGACAAATTTAGATTTATTCTTACCAAAACCTAAAGCTCTTGAGGCAAGTTTAGAAGTACTTCTCAATATTAAAACTATCGCAACTATAAAAATCAAAAAAAGTCCAACTGATGCAAACGAATTTGCTGCTGAAGATTCCTTACGACTGTTATTTATTGTTAGGTCAACATTATTTTCAGATGCTTTTTCAAGAATTAATTGATCATTATAAAGGATAGGTACTTTTTCTTTGTTTCCGTTCTTATATAGAACATCTATTTCTCTTTTTCTAGGATAAAAATATATAGATTGTATGTTTCCCGAATCTAATTCTAATAAGAGATCAGAATAGCTTTTATTAGAATCTGAATATGAGAATTTTGATTTAAAGAACACTAATCTACAATTAAATATAATAAGTAAATCTTAAAAGCTGAGATTAAGAATTGCATTATTTAAAACAAATATAATCAAATATTTGAGAGATAACCACTGAAAGGTTATATTAATAGAAGGATATAAGAAATTAGTATGGCTGTTCCAAAGAAGAAAAAATCAAAGAGCAAGAGAAATCATCGACATGCAGTTTGGAAAGGTAAAGCAGCATTAGCGGCTCAAAAGGCGATGTCACTAGGCAAATCTGTTTTAACCGGTAAAGCACAAGGATTTGTATATCCGATTGACGAAGAAGAAGAAAGTGAAGAATAATTAGGTTATGAACCTAGTTTAAAAGCTTCGAGTATCACAGCATAAGTTGCTCCAATTCTAGCTTTATCAATTATTGACCACAAGTCAAATAAACTAGAACCTGATGGTGGCCTAATTCTAATTATAAGTTCAATAATTAATATTATTACGGGAACCATTATTAATTCATTTCTACCTTCAGATATAAATTTAGTAGCAAAATTTGCAAATAAAAAATAACCTGTCAATACAGAGATAATATTAATAGATTTTGATTTCCAAGAGGAACTTAAGAAACCAAATAATAATTTATTAAATTGATCATTAATTTTTGAAAATTTTGTTTTTTGCATTTTAAAAATTCATCAAATATTTTTCCAAATAAGCACAATCAACATAATTACTAATAAGCTTAGGACCTTTTATAACATTAGCCTTACAACTTTCATTACCCAAACTATCTACAAAACAGTCTAAATTCATATCCTTGTTAATAATCGCGGGTATATTTGAAGGAACATAAATAGTAGGTAGTTTCGCTGCTAAAGAGGATCTAAGCCCAGGAATAGAATCTTCAAAAACTATTGATTTGTTTAATTTTATGCCACTTAATTTAATCGCTTTTAAATAAGGTAAAGGGTCTGGTTTATGAAATTGAACATCATCACTTGAAATAATAAATTCAAATGGGTTAAATTCTATAAATAGTTGATTAGTTATTAATTTGGCTTGTTTCTTAGAGCTTGAAGTTACTATAAATTGTCTTACTTTATTTTTCTGTAATTCCTTAATTAGTCTATAAACACCAGGTTTTAGTGATATGACATTATTATTTTTTACATAATTAATGTAGTGATATTGTTTTCGTTCATGAATTTTTTTTACTTCTTGATTATTCAATGATTTTTTTATTAATTTTGAATAATAAGAAATTCTATTTTTACCTCCATTTATTTTTAATAGTTCTAAATATTTAGATCTATCCCAATTCCAATTAAGATTAAAATCTTTAAATGCATAATTGAAAGCTGGTAAATGAGCTTCTAATTCAGTATTAGCAATTGTTCCATCTAAGTCCCAATAAACCCCCTCAAGGTAAGTCACCAATGGTCAAAGAATATTTTTATTTGCGAAAAAACACAAGAGCTATTATTGCTGGTCCAGCTAATGCGACGACTGCTAAAGGTATAAGAGTTGCCATGTGATTAATTAAATGATGTGATACTATTTTTACAAATAAACCTTTCAACTGTACCAATACGTTACAAGATTGAATTAAATTATGAAGTCATGGAGTTGTATAGAAAATTGTGGGGCATGTTGTCGATTAGATTTAGCTGATAGAGAGGATTTGTCATCGATACTAAGTAAAAAGGATATAGCATTAATAAATTCCATGAAAAGCAAAGACGGATGGTGCAAATATCTAGATAAATCAAACAGAAAATGCATGATTTATGAATCAAGACCACATTTCTGTCGCGTAAATAAATTTTCTTCATCGTTCAAAGGTTATTTAAAAAATGGTGATAAATTCTTAATTGATTGTTGTACACAACATATATCTTCCATTTATGGCAAAAAAAGTGAACAAATGAAAGCCTTTAAATCGGCTGTTTCAAAAAAATGAATATCAATTTAGAAAAAGAGGAAAAAAATGTTGAAAAGAATTTTTCTTCTATTTTTATAACAACTTTTACTACTATATTCATCGCAGAACTAGGAGATAAAACTCAAATAGCGACTCTAATGTTATCCGCAGAATCAGGAAAACCAATTATTGTTTTTATTGGAAGTTCAATAGCATTAATATGTTCTAGCCTTGTAGGTGTATTAATTGGTAAATGGTTATCAAAAAAAATATCTCCAAACAAATTTGCACTTTTTACTGGATTATTAATGATAATCATAAGTATATTTTTAGCTTATGACATTTTAAAGGTCATCATTTAAATGATTTTAAGTTTACTACTATCGACATTCCTTACAATATTTATTGCCGAACTTGGCGACAAAACGCAGTTAGCCACTTTAACAATGAGTGGGACATCCAATAAACCTTTAGCGGTATTCTTAGGTTCCTCAAGCGCACTTGTATTAGCCAGTTTAGTAGGAGCATTAGCGGGTGGTTCAATCTCCAATTTTGTGCCTGAAATTATTTTAAAATCAATAGCATCTGTAACCTTTTTTATTCTTGGTATGAGACTTTTCATAACTTCATTTACTTCAAATGAAAATGATAATAATGAATGATATATTAAATAGTTTTTGATTAGAAAGAAAGATATAATATAAATATATTTTTTATATATTAGATTAAGATTTAAAGTTATTATGTTTTCAACTTCTTCAATAATTGAAAATTTAAGCCAGGAAGAAGGCTTGGAATATAAGAAATTATGCAGATTATTAAAATTATCAAAAAAAACAGACAAGGCCAAATTAGATATAGCATTGCAAGCATTAGAAGATCTTGAAATAATAAACAAGAATAAAGATAATGAATATCTCAACGTCAAAGAGAGTAATCATTTGGTTGCTAAAATTAGATGCAGCAGCAAAGGTTATTGCTTTGCGGTTAGAGAAAATAACAATGAAGATATTTATATAAAAGAGAATTTACTTAACTATGCCTGGAATGGAGACAAAGTTTTAGTAAGAATAATCAAAGAAGGTGTAAGAAGAAGATCGCCAGAAGGAGTGGTAGATTGCATACTTGAAAGAACAAATCAAATACTGCTGGCAAAAGTTGAAATAATTAAGGACGAAGTATACGGAATACCTATTGATGACAGAATCCTATCTAAAATAAAGCTTCCCAAAAAAGATGAAAAATATAAATATATTTTTGATAATAAAAATATAGTAAAAATTGAAATTGACTTATTCCCAATTGGCCAACAAGAAGGTATTGGTCATGTCATAAAGGAATTAAAATTAAATAATAACGAAAAGCTAGATACAGATTTCGTATTATCTAAAAGCAATATTAATAAAATTGATAACTTTCAAAATCCAAAGCTTACTGTTAGCAATAAACATCAAAGATTAGATCTATCAACAAAAAATTCATATATGTTCAAAACTTGGAATGATAAAAATTCGCCAATACTACCAATTTTTCAAATAGATAAAAATAAAAACAATACCTATAAACTTTGGTTACACACAAATACAATTGCAGAAAGATTAGATCTAAGCAATAAGAAATCTATACAAATGTTCTTTGATAGATTTGAGTCATTTCCCTTACTAGACACATGGCAAAACTACCTTAGTGATGAAATATGTAGTGCATCAAAATTTAATATAAACGAAATAAATGATGCTATTAGTTTGTGTATGGAAATTAATAGTGAAAATGAAATTATTAATTGGTCATTCCATTTAACCAAAGTTAAATGTTCTATTTTAGTCGAAAATCAACATATAGAAGCACTTCTATCTAAAAAAAGTAATGCTCGAATCACTTCAAGAATACTTAAACCAATTAAAGACTACATAGAAGATTTAGAGAAGATAATTGAGATTTCAAAAGAATTTAGAAAAAAACAATTATTGAATGGGAAAATTGAATTACCTAAGTCAAATAATAATATTGAGTCTTTAAAAGAATTAATAGTTCACAATCCTGGTGACTTCTCAAAGGAATATTTTGAACCATTAAATAAAAATGACATCCAAACATATCTTTCTCCTTTATTGTACGAGGGGAATTCAATATGGTACAACCATTCAAAAAATTATGGTTTAAATAATGCATCATATATTTCTCAAAAATTAGATTATATAAATGTTGCTGAAATTATCAAAAATTCAGAATTAATTGATAGTAAAATCGAACTTAATGAAAATGGGAGTCTATCATTTAAGGAATTAGTTCAGTTATGCAGTGATGATAATAAAAGAAGAATTTTGCATAAAATATTAATTAATGTGGTAAAGGATAATGAAGTAACATTAATTTCTAAAGATCATTCTATAAATGAATCTGAAAAAATTATTTCACCTTGGACATTACCATCGTTTGATTTTACTAATTTAATCAATCAATATAATATTTATAATATGATAATTAATGGAAAAAGAAATAAAAATAGTGGTGGAAGTTCTATAAATATTATGGAAAAAGACTCTTGGAATGAGTTTAATTGGACTCTATATAATTCATCAACATTAAAAAATTTGGATTTAATATTTAATAAGCTAATAATTGATAAAATTAATGAATACAAGAATAAAGTTAGACAGTTTAAATCTAATATGATTAATATTAAACAAGTAAGAAAAGCAGAAAAATATATAGGAAATAAGTATAGTGGGTTAATAATGACAGTACAAAGTTATGGATTTTTCGTAGAGATTCCAGAATTATATGTTGAAGGTTTAGTACATGTAAGTACACTAAGTAATGATTGGTATGAATATAGATCTAGACAAAACTTATTAATTGGAAGAAAGTCAAAAAAATCGTACAAGATAGGCGACGTAATAGAAATAAAAATTATTAAAGTTGATATCCTTAAATATCAAGTAGATCTTGAATTAGTTTAGTGAACAAAATCTATTAGTTTTCAAAATTTTATTTAAATATCAAAAATAATTATTTTTAAAGATGAATAAAAAAAAGAATTTATTTGTAATTATATCTTTAGTTTTAAGTATACAAATTTTATTGTTAGTAAATAACAGACAAAGAACTTCTTTTAGATATTTTATTTGGAAAATTCATGAAGTAAGTATAGGTAGATTAATTTTTATTTCCTTTGTTTCAGGTTTATTTATGAGTTCTCTATTAAACAAAACAATAAGCAATAACATAATATCTAAACCTATATTTTCAGATGATGCTAAAAAAACTGATGATAATGATTATTCAGTAAAAAGAGAAGAGAATGACGAACATCTTGATATCTCTCCTGAGAGAGATTTACGAGATCCTCAACCCACGATATCTGTTAATTATCGTGTTATTAAAAATAATGGGAAGAATGAATTTAAAGATAGAAATCAGACAATAGATACTTCACAATACGATGATGATTGGAACAATAATGGTTCAGAATGGTAAATATATAGTTAATTTTAAATATTGATAAAAACAGGTAAAATTATATTTATAATTATATTTAATGTTTAATTTTTGTTATGGAAGAAAATGTAGATTCTATAAAAGAAATCAATAGTAGCGAAGATGGACTGTTAAAAAAGGATCAAATTGAGATTGATAGCTCAAAAGAACCATCAGCCTCAATTAATAAAAATCAACAAGTTTTTAATAAAGAAGAAATTGATAATAAAGCCTTAAATAATATGGTTAAAGATCCTAATAAACAAAAAAATGGAGACGAAAAATCAAATCCCTTAAAAATAAAACCAAAGAAGGAACTTCCTATCGAAAAAAAACCTTTTGATGAATTTATTAATGATCATTTATTACCTTCCATAATTCATGAATTTAAAGTAAGAGGATTTGAAGTGGCAGATATTAATTTTAAAAACACATCAAGACCAGTTTCTGGTGATAAATGTTGGGTTATTTTTTGCGAAATAAAAGACATTTGCAACTTTTGGCTGTCATTTGAAAAAGAGGATATAAGCTCTTTAAAAAGTATTTCATTATGCAAATCTGATCAAAAACCAAGTGTAATTGAATCATTTTTAATAGATGAAAAAAGAATAACTCTCAAATTAATCATTTCTAGAATTCTACAAAGATTGAATGGACAAAAGTTAATTGGCATAAATTAAAAAATGAAAGAATAACACCTAGTTAACTTTTTACTCAAAAATACAATAAATAGTAAATAATAGTAATAACGAATAAGAGAAAATGGTACAACAAACTATTGAATCAAATAATAAGAAATCTGTTAATAGAGGTAAAGATATCGCTAAGGATACGATTTTAACTCCAAATTTTTATACCACTGATTTTGAAGCTATGGAAAAGATGGATTTATCCATCAACGCAGAAGAATTAGAGGCGATATGTGAAGAATTTAGAAAAGATTATAATAGGCATCACTTTGTACGAAATAAGGAATTTGAGGGGGCGGCAGATAAATTAGATGAGGAAACTAGAGAGCTTTTTGTAGATTTTCTTGAAGGAAGTTGTACTTCAGAGTTTTCAGGGTTCCTCTTATATAAAGAATTAAGTAAAAGAATAAAAGATAAGAACCCACTTCTTGCTGAATGTTTTGCTCATATGGCTAGGGATGAAGCAAGGCATGCAGGTTTCTTGAATAAGTCAATGAATGACTTCGGATTACAGTTAGATTTAGGATTTCTAACAGCCAACAAAAATTATACTTATTTTGCTCCAAGAGCAATTTTTTATGCCACTTACATATCTGAAAAAATTGGATATTGGAGATATATAGCAATTTACAAGCACCTTGAAAAAAATCCTAGTGGTAAAATTTTTCCACTGTTCAATTTCTTTGAAAATTGGTGTCAAGATGAAAATAGACATGGTGACTTCTTTGATGCATTAATGAGAGCACAACCCCGAACAGTTAAAAGTTTAAGCGATAAATTTGAGATCTTTGGTTATACATTGAGACATCCAATTTTTGATTATTACCATAGATTTCGATATTTCTTAAATAATCATCCTGTAGTTTCTAAGTTATGGTCTAGATTTTTTCTACTAGCTGTTTTTGCAACTATGTACATAAGAGATCTTGGCACCAAAAGAGATTTTTATGGCGCATTAGGTTTAAATGCAAGAGAATACGACCAATTTGTTATTAACAAAACAAATGAAACCTCTGCCAAAGTATTTCCTGTCGTTTTAAATGTATATGATGAATCTTTCTACAAAAGATTAGACAAAATAGTTGAAAATGGTACTCGCTTATCAGAGATAGATAAAAAGGATAATTTAAATGTAATTAAAGTATTATCTAAATTACCCATCTTTATTTCAAACGGTTATCAACTGATAAGACTATACTTATTAAAACCTCTTGAAAGTAACGATTTTCAACCATCAATTAGATAATCTGACCTTCACCAAGATATAAATCTACAAGTCTCAAATGGTATCTGCGAGTATTAAATCTACCGAAATTAGATTTGGGGAATGTAATAAAAAACTTTTAGAAGAAGTTATATTCTATGGCATATCTCTTGGTGCTGATTTTGTAGAATTATTTATTGAAAATTCTGATAATTCAAGTGTTCTCGCAGAAGAAGATTTCATTACGAGTGTAAGTCCATCATTTGGTAAAGGTGCTGGGATAAGAATATTTAAAGACAAGAGAGATGGTTTTGTGAGCACTAATGACTTATCAAAACATGGATTAATGAGATCTATATCTCAAGCGATTGAAATGTTAGATATCTCTAAAAAAAATAATAATTCAAATTTTAATGGACTTGATAAACTTAAAGATTATAGTAAGTCCAAAATTGATTGGCTTAATGAAGTGCCCACAATAAATGAAGTAAGCGAAAAATTATTACTTAGCACTAAGGCATTAAAAAAGGATAAAAAAGTAGTTGTTAGAAAAGGTAGTTATGCAAGAAATTGGCAGGAAGTAATAATAGCTTCAAGTGATGGAACTTACGCAACTGATATTAGACTGCATCAAACGGTAGGTCTTAACATAATTGCTAATGACGCTCAATATAGATCGAACGGGAGTAGAAGATTTGGATCGCATGGAATTCCTAATGAATTTAGATTATGGGATCATGAAAAAGCTGCAAATGAAGTTTATGAAACTTCAATGAATATGCTGTACGCAGACTATGTTCAAGCTGGACAAATGCCAGTTGTATTGGCTAATAAATTTGGTGGCGTTATATTTCATGAAGCTTGTGGACACTTACTTGAAACAACTCAAATTGAACGTGGTACAACTCCATTCAGTGATAAGTTGAATGAAAAAATAGCTCATGAATCTGTAACGGCGATAGATGAGGGACTGTCTGAAGGATCCTTCGGATCATTATCTATTGATGATGAAGGAATGGAACCAGAGAAATCAATTCTTATTAAAGATGGAATATTAAAAAAATTTCTTTCCGATAGAGCTGGGGAATTAAGGACTGGACACAAAAGAACCGGTAGTGGTAGACGGCAAAATTATTCATTCGCAGCTGCATCAAGAATGAGAAACACTTATATAGCTAAAGGTGAATTCTCTAAAGAAGAATTAATAAATAGTATTAGCGATGGGCTTTACTGTAAGTCTATGGGTGGTGGAAGTGTAGGAGCGACAGGTCAATTCAATTTCGCTGTTGAGGAAGGTTATTTAATAAAGAACGGTAAATTAACTAAACCAGTAAAAGGAGCAACATTGATAGGGGACGCGAAAGAAGTTATGCCAAAAATATCTATGTGTGGAAATGATTTAGAGTTGGCTCCTGGTTTTTGTGGCTCAGTCAGCGGCAGCGTCAATGTAACTGTTGGTCAGCCACATATTAAAGTTGACTCCATAACCGTAGGGGGTAGATAAAAATGAATGCAACCGAAATAACAACTCAAATAACGACTGCTGCAAATATACTAAATATTGATAAATGGGATTACGGAGCTAGTTTTTCTAATGATTATTCTGTTCAAGTTGATAGAGGAGCAGCTAAACAGCTAAAAGCATCTCAAAAACAGGTCATAACTTTAAGAGTATGGAATAAAGAAAACTTAGTTGGTATAACTACAACAAGTGATCTAAGTAAAACAGGTATTAAAAAAGCTTTAAAACAAGCAAATATAGCTTCAGAATTTGGGAATAAAAATGAATTTACTGATTTTTCTCCCTTAGCCAAAGATCCTATACAAGTGAAAGAAGTTGATAAAAAAAATCCACTAGGAATTAAAAAGCTACTAAAAATTCTTAGAGAGGCTGAATCGAAGTTAATCGAAAGTCATGACGCTATCAAATCTATTCCTTACAATGGATTGTCAGAAAGTTTTTACGAAAGAATTTATGCTAATAGTGATGGAGCTTTTCGAAATTATAGAAAAAGTCAAGCTGCTATTTATTTATATGCCAGAGCAGAGGAAAAAGATAAAAAACCTCGCAGTTCAGGTTCAGTTAAACTGGGATACGGAGTTGAGGACATTGATATTGACTCCTGTATCAAAGAAGCTGCAAATAAAACTATTGCACACTTAGA
The DNA here is from genome assembly GCA_003210235.1 of Prochlorococcus sp. AG-686-O05. Taxonomy (GTDB): domain Bacteria; phylum Cyanobacteriota; class Cyanobacteriia; order PCC-6307; family Cyanobiaceae; genus Prochlorococcus_A. The sequence goes on from QCVV01000010.1 coordinate 11,213, forward strand.
TTACTCATCAATAAAAACAGGTAAGTATTTAGTCTGTCTATCACCTGAAGCATTTCTCACGTTGATGAATGCCTTTAGTTCAATCTTCAATGCAAGAAGTATTATAGACGGTGTTAGTCTCTCAGATAAAAACTCGATTGGTGACTTGATTTCTATTCCAGCATTGAATATCTACGATGACGGGCTTAATGAGAAAAATATATCTTCTGCACCATTCGATGGTGAAGGGACTCCCACAAAAAAACTAAGCTTAATTAATAAAGGTAAATTAGAAAACTTAATACATTCGGAATCAACTGCAAAAATTTTTAATACCATACCTACAGGTCATGCGGGACTTGGTTCAAAAGTGTCAGTGTCTCCAGATTGGTTAGTAATTGAGAAATCAAATGAATGTTCGGACTTAAATATGGCCTTGGAGCACAAAAACTATCAAGGAAATTTTGTATATATTGAAGAATTAAACGCGATTCATGCAGGAGTTAGAGCCAGTCAAGGGTCCTTTTCACTTCCTTTTGAGGGATGGCTTTATAATAATGGGAAAAAACGTTCCATTGAATCAGCAACTGTAGCAGGAGATATAAAATATCTGTTAAAAAATATTATAAATATCGAGAATGAAGAAGAATTAACTACTAGTGGAATTTCTCCACATATATGGATTAATGAATTATCTATAACTGGTGACGAGTGAGAATTATATTTTGGGGAACGCCTGAATATTCAGTGAAAAGTCTTGAAGTATTAAAAAAATCTGATCATGATATTGTTGCTGTAATAACTCAACCAGATAAAAAAAGATCTAGAGGTAATAAACTAATAGCATCACCAGTAAAGGAATATGCCACTAAGGAAAATATTCAAGTTTTTACACCGGAAACAATAAAAGATAATATTCAATTTATAAGAAGACTTAAAGAATTATCTTGTGATCTGTTTATTGTAATTGCATATGGAAAAATATTACCCAAAGCAATATTAGATATTCCTAAATACAAATCATGGAATGCACATGCATCACTACTTCCAAGATGGAGGGGAGCAGCACCAATTCAATGGTCAATATTAGAGGGAGATAAATTCACGGGTGTCGGAATAATGAAAATGGAAGAAGGATTAGATACCGGAGACGTACTAGTTGAAAAACAAATTAAAATTGATAGTAACGATAATCTTAAAACATTATCTAAAAGGTTAAGTGATTTATCATCAGAGTTAGTTTTGAGAGCACTATCAGAAATAGAACAAAATAAAAATAGAGATATTAATCTTTTACTTAAAAAACAAACAGAATTCCAACGAGAATTAAAATATGCAAGAATGATTAACAAATTAGATTACATAATAAATTGGGAACAAACTTCAACTGATATTTATAGAAAAATAAATGCCTTATTCCCTAGAGCAAATACAACTTATAAAAGGAAAAACCTCAAAATAATAAAAATTAAAATCTTAACAACTGAAGAGATACAAAATAAAAATTATAAAATTTCAAGTAATATTTTAAAGCCAGGATTCATTATTGGACTTGTAGAAAAAGAAGGAATTATTATAACAACAAAAACTGATCCAATTATTTTATTAGAAGCCAAGCTAGAAGGTAAAAACTTAACTAGTCAAAATCAATTGATACAACAATTAAATCCAGTAATTGGAGAAAAATTTTCTGATTAAGCTATTTGATCCTTTTTGGAGAAACCCCAAATAAATGAAATTAATATCAAAATATAAAAATTATAATCTGGAAGAATTGTCTCGGTAATTAATGTATTTAGAAGAAGCTTTATGCCAACAATTAGTATCGCTATGTAACCAGCAGTTTCTAATCTTAAAAATTGGTCTAAAAGTCTAAGAAATATACCAGAAGTAAATCGCAATGCTAATACACCTATAATTGCACCAAAAATAATAAGAATATATTGATCACTTATGGCTACAGCTGTTGTAATGCTGTCAATTGAAAATGCAAAATCAGTCAAAGAAAGTAAAGCAACAATTTTCAAAAATTTAAAATTATTATTTTTTTTGTCATTACCTGAATCTTGAATATCGGGTTGGCTTCTTAAAAATACATTTGAAATAAATAAATAAATAAGATATAAACCTGCGAAAATTCGAATTATGATAAATTTCAGAAGGATATTAGATAAAAGAATAAGAAATACTCTAAATAATAAAGAAATAGTAATGCCAATATTTAAAGCTTTAGATCTTAATAAAGGACTTTCAAGAGATTTAGTAAGTGATGCCAAAGCAATAGCGTTATCAGCTGATAGCAGAAGTTCTAAAACAATCAATATCGGTAAAAGGGTAAGAATTTCTGACCAACTATCAACCTGATCAAGCGTTGGTATAAAGGAATTTATTGCAGCAGAATCCATTAATTATAATTCACAATCATTGTAAAATATAATATAATATAACCTTAAGTAGTAATCAAGTTAAATAAATATAAATGAGTTTAAATTCACTAACTAGTTATATTTCAAACTCACAAATAATAGCAGAGTTAGTAAAAAGAATTGAAAATAATAATGAACTAAATATCATTGGTTCCAGTAGATATGCAAAATCAATTATTATAAATAGTATTGCTAAGAGAGAAAATAAAGATATCTTACTTATCAGTCCTAATGAAGAAGTTGCATACAAATGGTATGGATACTTCGATAGTATAGATAATAGAAATGTATTATATTATCCGCCAAGCGAAAATTTACCGTATGCATCAATTAACAAGTCAAAGGAGACTGAATATTCACAGTTATCAGTCATCTCTAAAATTATTAAAAAAGAAAGAAAAGATATAAACATAATAATAACAACTGAAAGATCTCTACAACCTCATTTAATTAAAAATAATCTATTCAAGGAAAATATATTTACACTAATTAAAGGTAATGAACTTGATATAAAAGAGTTAACAAAAAAGTTAGTTTTACTCGGCTATAATAAAGAAAATCTGACATCGCAGGAAGGTCAATGGAGTAGAAGAGGAGAAATTATTGATATTTATCCAGTTAATAATGAATCACCTATAAGAATAGAGTACTTTGATAATATTATTGAAAAAATAAGAGAATATGATCCAGTAACACAAAGAACATTAGATAATATTAATAAAGTTGAGATTGTACAGGTTGGATTTAATTTATTAATAAGAAAGAAATTAGAAAGTTTATCAGAACAAGGTACATTTAGTTCCGAAGAAATGACAACTAAAAATAATCTTGACAGATACTTAGGAATAATTGAAGAACATCCATCAAATCTATTGAATTATATAAATAGAGAAACAATAATTGTCATAGACGAAAAGGAGGATTGTTTAAAATTTGCTAACAATTGGTATCTTGAATCAGATAATAATTATGAGCAATATAAAAATGAAATCGCTAACATCTTAAAATCTAATAATATAAATATTAAAGTTAGATCAAATCTTCATAAAAAATTTGAATCAATTATAAAAACAATCAGTAATTACAATGTAATAAATTTATATGAATTTGAGTCAAAAAGAAATATAGATAATAGATTTCTTTTATCAGATAAACGTATAAATACCTCATCTAAAAATATTGGTAAACTTTCGAAAGAAATAAATAAATTCATATTAAATAAAGATAAAGTCTGGATATTATCCGCGCAGCCACTTCGAACAAGGAGCTTATTTTTTGAGCATGACTGTAATACCAATTACTTAGAAAAACCAAATGATCTTGAAAGCGCATATAAGTTAATAGATAATTCAACGCCAGTAATTATTAAAAATAAAAATAATTACGAAATTGAAGGGTTTTATTTACCAATATGGAAAGTCATTTTGATAACAGATAAAGAATTATTTTCTCAGCAAGCTTTATTTAATAATGTTTTTATAAGAAGAAGAAAAAGGAGTATAAATTCAAATATAAATGTAAATAAAATAAACCCTGGAGATTACATAGTTCATAAAAACCATGGTATAGGACAATTTTTAAAATTAGAAAAAATAAACATCACAGGAGAATCAAGAGACTACTTAGTTATTCGTTATCTTGATGGAAAAATAAGTGTTGCAGCTGATCAACTAGGGAGTATAAACAGATATAGATCTAGTGGAAAAATCAAACCTAAAATAAATAAATTAGGAGGTACAGAATGGTTAAAAATAAAAGATAAAAATAGAAAAATTATAAAAAAAGTTGCTTTAGATATTTTAAAACTTTATGCAAAAAGGGAAAAACTTAAAGGTCATATATTTCCAGAAGATGGCCCATGGCAAAAAGAATTAGAAGAATCATTCCCTTATCAACCTACTCCAGATCAACTATCAGCTGTTAAAGAAGTAAAAATTGATATGGAAAGTGATAAGCCAATGGATAGACTAGTTTGTGGAGACGTCGGGTTCGGAAAAACAGAGGTAGCTGTAAGAGCAATTTTTAAAGCAATTACATCTGGTAAGCAAGTAATCTTACTTGCTCCAACAACAATTTTAGCTCAACAACACTGGAGAACTTTTTCAAATAGATTTTCACCCTATCCAATAAAAGTTTCTTTACTGAACAGATTTAAAACAAATACTGAGAAAAAAGATATTTATATTGGTCTAAAAAATAAAAAAATTGACTTAGTTGTAGCTACTCACCAAATTTTAGGAAAAGAGATTGAAATTAATAATTTAGGATTACTTGTTATTGACGAAGAACAAAGATTTGGAGTTAGGCAAAAAGAAAAAATTAAAAATATAAAAACAAATATTGACGTTTTGACTCTATCAGCCACACCAATACCACGAACTTTATACATGAGTTTATCTGGCCTTAGACAAATGAGTTTATTGAATACTCCTCCTCCCTCAAGAAGATCGATTAAAACGTATTTATCTGAAATTGATATGGATGTAATCAGAACTGCAATAAGTCAAGAACTTGATAGAGGTGGTCAAATTTTTTATGTTCTACCAAGGATATCAGACATTGATCAGGCTGTTAACAAATTAAAAAATATGTTTAAAGATTTAAAATTCATTGTCGCACATGGACAAATGAATGAAATAGATCTTGAAAATGCAATGATTGCATTTAATAATGGGGAGGTGGATCTGATGATTTGCACAACTATTATTGAAAGCGGATTAGATATACCTCGAGTAAACACAATCGTAATTGAAGATGCACATAAATTTGGTTTATCACAACTTTATCAATTACGTGGAAGAGTCGGCAGAAGTGGTATACAAGCTCATGCATGGCTATTTTATCCAAATATTAATAAAATAAATGAAGCCTCCAAGCAAAGGCTAAAGGCTATAAAAGATTTTTCTGAACTTGGGAGTGGATATCAACTAGCCATGAAAGATATGGAGATAAGAGGCGTTGGGAGCTTATTAGGTGAAGAACAAAGTGGAAAAGTTAATGCAATTGGATATGACCTTTATATTGAAATGCTGCATGAGGCAATCTCAGAAATAAATGGTCAAGAAATTCCCGAAGTAAATGATACGCAAGTAGATTTGCCTGTTAACGCTTTTATACCCGCAACATGGATATTAAACCGAGAGGAGAAACTTGATGCATATAAATATGCTACTGAATGTACTAATCATAAGGAGCTTACTGAGTTAGCAACTGACTGGTCTAATAGGTATGGCGTTTTACCCAAACCAGTAGAATCATTAATACTCTTAATGAAGTTAAAACTATTGGCAAAAAAGTGTGGCTTTAATAAAATTAAACTTAAAAAACCAAATGTAATAATAGAAACCAGACTAAAAAACTCTACATTTAAACTTATTAAAAAAGGTTTACCATCAAATATTCAAACTAAATTTCATTTTGAAGAAGGTGATCAGTTCTCAAAAATAGTTATAAGAGGATTAGGTGTAACTGATATTCAAAATCAAATTGATCAATTAATTTATTGGTTAGGACTTTTTGTACTCGAAATAAATAACTTCGATAAAAATACAGCTGATACGAAAATCTAAAATATTAAATAAATATTTAATCATCGCGAAATAGTTTAAATTCAGTTAGGTTTATAAAAATTTATTTAATGCATGGGCGAATACATTGATGTCGGATTACAAAGTTCGATTTTACCTTTTACATTATTACTCTCATCAATAGCAGTTGGAGCTTACGCACTAATTGGATTTGAGACAGAAAATGATGATGATGATTCGGACTCTGGAAGCGGTGGGTTAATGAATCCTATTTAAACCTAATTTGCCTAGATTTTCTTTTTACTATTTTCATTATTCTAGTAAAAGCACCCAACATTAAAATCAAGGAAAATATTAATGAGAAAACTATAAATATAGCTAAACAAATTTCATAAGAATAAGATATTGAGTCCAAAATATTAGTAATCAATCTACCGATATTATTTATAAAATTATTAAAGATTATTATTTTATTCGGTATTAAATAATTAATATAAAAAATAAAGATACTAAAAGAAAACATAACAAAGGATTCTTTAATAAGTTTACCTTTCGATTTTCTTCTTAAAGATAATTTTTTTTTAAAAAAAAATCTATCAGAGTTCTTATTCAAATTGGGTATTTTTAAATCAGACATTTATAAAAATTACGCTAATTAATCAAGAAATAATCTTCGAAAAGAATTATTTTTTATAGTAACTTGTTTATTGATTGAATGCTAACAAGTTTGTTTTGGTAATTTAATAAAGAACGATTTTCATTATTATCGTAAATATAGATAAATGCTGTAGAAAAAAGGAAGATAGAGAATAAAGAAACTACTGGGGGTAAAAGAAATTCTGAAATATTTTTTTTATCTTTTAAAAATGAATGTTTTTTATTCGTTAAACTTTTAAATTCTTTAGAATAAATATTTTTAACTTTATCTGAAAAACCTAGTTGATCAAAACAATTTATTATGTCTGCAAAAATTGAATTTCCAATCCTAATATTTAAAGGTTTCACCTTAGGTTTAGAACTTTTTAATAGAAGGATATGTGTATAACAATTTTCAGGCTTAATATCAATTAGTTTTGAATTGTATGATGGATTTTCATCATTTAAAATTGAAATAGAGTAGGAGTAAAAAGCCTTCATTATAGACTTCAAATGATCTAAGTTACCTTCAATAACAGGCTTATCGATAATCATAAGTTTCCATTGAGAAATAATCGATATATTATCTTGATTTTCGTTGTTCGAATAATCGGGTAATCCATTAATTTCAAGACTGACGGATGATTGGTTAAATAAAATTTTATTTTGCAACATATCAATAATTAAGGAGGGTTCTTCTTAAGTTTAGAAATCCATCCTCTGAAATACACAACGCTAATGTAAGAATAATTTTAATAAAAACTTCATCATTACAACTAGGATCAAGCAATCGTTTAACTTTCATACTATTAGTGTTAAATCTTTCACTAATTAATTCAATATATCTATTCTTAAATTCATTCCAGGGTTTAGGGTTCCTAATTAAATCATCCCTAGATTGCAGTATTTGTCTTATGTAAGGATATAAAAATTTTGCCATTTCAGCAGTAAGTTTAATTAATGCGTTAAATTCACTTAATTTAATATTGTTATTATTAAAAGAATTCCTCATTGGATTATTGTTCCTCAATTTCCATATAGTAACTTTATTAGGTAAAACATCATTTAAATTAAGTTTACTTGATAATGAATATAAAGATTCTGCACCATTCAAATCAATAGTTTCTAAGGCTAATAAAAGTAAATCTAATCTTTGAATAGATTCTCTTGAAATCCGTTTTCCTTTAGATAAAATGGTAATGGTTAACAACGAAAGCTACTTTGATATTATAACAGAATCCTTATAATTTTCTCTTAAATAAAAAGGTATATAGCTTATCTAGCTCTTCAAAAGTTAATAGACCATAACTCCAAAGAAGAACAGGTAAAGGGGTATTATTTTTTATTGATAACTTTAATCCTAATTCAATTGAGGACTCTTGTAATCCAATTTCATCCAGAAGAAAAGATATCATTTTCTTATTTGAATAATTAATCATATATGTTATTTAATAGATGAAAAGATTAAAGACTTAGTCATATGATTTAAGATTATTCTTCTTATAAAAAGAAACTTATTTAAAAGAAGAAATGAGATTTTTCTTAAAGGTATTAATAAAAGATTATTATTTGCGAATAATTTAATTAAAATATCCGTAACAACAATAGTTGAGACAATATCAAAAGACCTCTTGAAATAATATTTATATTTAAATATATTTAATGCTCTTTTAGTTGTAGGTATATCTCTAGCAAAAATATCATATATAACATTAACATCTCTCCAGCAAGTATTTAATCCTTGTCCACCAACAGGGTGAAAAGTGTGAAATGAATCTCCGACAGATACTTCCTTGCTGAAATTAAAGATAGGTAAGCATAAAGATAAAGAAACAGGGAAAATATTAATATCGCTATCAATTTGATCTAACTTAAAATAGTCAGGAACAATTGTTGATAAATTATCTAATAGAAAAGTGTTACTAGAGTTTAATCTATCAATTGATTTGAATGTACTTCCTGTCCAAATTATTTGATACCTATTTGCATCTAACGGTAATAATGCTAATGGGCCTTCCTTCCTAAATATTTCATATGCTCGTTTATGAACATTACCTCTAACTAAAACCTCAAATGTGAGACAAGACTGATTATATGATTTTTTTAAGTCAAAATAATTATGATTTTTCATGTAGTTTGAATTTGCACCAGTTGATATAAATTTATAATCATAAGAAATATTTTCATTAGATAAATCTAAGGTAGATTTAAAAAAAATATTATCTATTTTATCAATCTCATAAAAGAATACATTCATAAGATCAGAATGTTTAACCACCCAACCGATAGTATCTAAAGAACTTATATCTTTGTCTAGATCTGAAGTAGTTAAAATTGTAAAGTCTAAAGTTTCACTATCTGAAATTGAAAGAGAATCAAATTTATAAAGATAAGAATTTAATTTATCCCAAAGATTAAATTTTGAAAGTATTTTTCTTGTTGAATGGGTAATGGCATATGTTTTATCTTTATTAATGAGCTTTTCTCTTGACAATAAATCTGTAAGATAAATATTGAAATTTAGTTTCGATAAAGTTATTGCTAAAAGTGAGCCTGTAGGACCTGAACCAACAATTTTGAAATTAAAATATTTATTCATTAAAAGGGATATCTATCTTCGATTTACTTTAAATAAATATAGCAAATTTCTTCAAATGCTGGACGAAGTAAATATGGGTACTCTCCTATCCAAATATTTTTTTCAGGTAACCATGCATCAGTCAAATAAATTTCTCTATCAAAATTACGATAATTTGATGAAACTAAACATCTAATATTAGAACCAATTCTAATTTGACTATGTTTTTGTTCCATAGGAAAACTTATCTTATCTAGATACCCATCCTCATCTTCTAATTCAATAACCAGCCAAGTTCTTTTTTTTTCAATCAACTCTAAACGACCTTGCCTATTTGATTGTTCACGTGAACTTTCGATTTTCTCAATTTTATAAATATCAGAAATATAACCATCGAAAAGAGAAAAGAACTTTGATTTTTTATAACTAGAATTTTTCCTGCTTGATTCAAGTATCGGTCCCCAAATAATATAAAGAAAAAAAATAACACATAACAATAACCAAAGATTTTCTGTCTGTGTTGATGATTGACTGATAAAAAGCAAAAGATTTAAAACCCCTCCAATAGAGGAAATAATTAATCTTTGAAGAACTTTCCTGGGATTTCCAAGAGCAAATTTAAATTGGCCTCCGGTTCCAACCGAAGGTATAAGTTTAGTTATTTGAGTTTGTTTAATTGGAATAAGCATTTAAAATATTAATCTTTCAAGTCCATAAACTAATGATTTAAAATTTCCTATTTTTCGTATTGCTTGTAAAACTCCAGGCATATAAGCTTTTCTATCAATGGTGTCATGCTTAATCGTATAAGTTTCACCAGGGGAACCCATAATAACAACTTGATGAGCCAACAACCCAGGCAATCTTATTGAATGAATATTTAGACCTGAATCTCTTACTCCTCCTCTAACTCCTTTTAAAGATTCTGACTCTTTAACTAAGCCTTTATTATATTTCTTAGGATATTCTTCAATCATTTCGGCAGTCTTAATGCAAGTTCCACTTGGAGAGTCTGCCTTTTGATTATGATGCATTTCTATTAATTCAATATTATCGTAGAACTTTGCAGCTACAGAAGCAGCTTGTTGAAGAAGTACCATACCTACTGAGAAATTAGGAATAATTGCACAACCAACTTCTGCTTTTTGCGCAAAAATAGATAAATCATTTATTTGAGAGGGAGAAAGACCAGTAGTCCCAATAATTGGAGAAATTCCATAAGCTATTGCAGATCTAGTATTATCAAAAACAGAATCTGGATGTGTAAAATCAACTAAAACAGGCTTTATATTTTGGTTTCGATATTCTTGACTGACTGAACATAAAGACCCCTCAAGATCATTTGAAACAAAAACTTCACTACTTTTTAAATTCAATAATTGTGAAATATTTTCACCATTATTTTTTTTATTAATATCGATTGCAGCAACAAGTTCACAATCTGAGGAATTTAGAACGGAATTTACAACTTCACTTCCCATTTTGCCTAAAGCACCAGAAACGAGCACAGGTATAGTTTTTTTTGAATTTTCGGTCATTTTTTTAAAAAAAATTTTTTAAAGGTTGTTACACGCTATTTATATTGCACACAATAACGGCAATTCACCCGTAGGCTGGTAGAAATACTTAAAAAGAATCAATGTTTACGCAGGTCCGCTCAGCAAATCGCAGAGTATCTCCTGTTGAGGATAACAAACATAAAGTTGTAATAAAAGCAGTTTATGTTGTCCTTGAGCCACAATACCAAAACTCCTTAACTGAAGCGGCAAAATCAATAAATGCAATGAATGGCCCAGTAGGGATAGATCTTAGTGGCTATCTTATTGAAGAATTAAGAAACGAAAAAAATTACGAAGATTTTAAAGTTGACGTATCTAGTGCTGACATATTTGTTGCTTCATTGATTTTCATTGAAGATTTAGCCCAAAAAGTAGTAGATGCAGTCTCTCCATACAAAGAGAATCTTAAAGCCTCTATTATTTTCCCCTCAATGCCTGAGGTTATGAGATTAAATAAATTGGGTTCATTTAGTATGTCTCAACTTGGACAATCTAAAAGCATTATTGGAGATCTTATTAAAAAGAAAAAAGAATCTGATGGTGCAAGCTTCCAGGATTCTATGCTGAAGTTGCTAAATACTTTACCTTCAATTCTAAAATATTTACCCGTTGAAAAGGCACAAGATGCTAGGACATTTATCTTAAGTTTTCAGTATTGGCTTGGTGGAACTACAGAGAACTTGAAAAATTTTTTATTAATGATATCAGAAAAATATGTAATTACAGAAAATATAAAAAATCAATTAGAAGAGTTCAAAATACAGGATCCTGAAACTTTTCCAGATTTAGGCATATGGCATCCAATGGCGCCAAATATGTTTGAAAGTTTAAAAGAATATCAAAATTGGGAAAATAATAGAAAAGATATTAAGCCTAAAGATAATAAAACTCCAACAATTGGGTTAGTTCTACAAAGAAGTCACATAGTTACAGGTGATGATGCTCATTATGTAGCCGTAATACAAGAATTAGAATATCGAGGTGCCCGTGTATTACCAATTTTCTGTGGGGGATTAGATTTTTCTAAACCAGTTGATGAATTTTATTATGATTCAACTGATAAGGAAAAAGCAATAGTTGATGGAGTCGTATCCTTAACAGGATTTGCACTAGTAGGTGGTCCCGCAAGACAAGATCATCCAAAAGCAATAGATGCTTTGAAGAAGCTAAACAGACCATATATGGTTGCATTACCTTTAGTTTTCCAAACAACTCAAGAATGGGAGGAAAGTGATTTAGGATTGCATCCTGTTCAAGTTGCACTACAAATTGCTATACCAGAATTAGATGGAGCAATTGAACCAATAATTCTTTCAGGACGAGATGATGCAACTGGTAAAGCTCATACTCTTCAAGATAGAGTAGATGTAATAGCTGAAAGAGCTATAAAGTGGTCAACTCTAAGAGTTAAAAAAAGAGAAGAGAAGAAATTAGCGATAACTGTATTTAGTTTTCCACCTGACAAAGGAAATGTTGGAACAGCAGCCTACTTAAATGTTTTTGGTTCTATTTATAGAGTCCTTTTAGAAATGAAGGATAAAGGTTATCAAATTGATGATCTTCCTAGAAACTCAAAAGAATTAATGGAAAAAGTGATTAATAATCCAGAAGCAATGGACGGTTCTCCTGAATTAAATATTGCTCATAAAATGACTGTAAGAGAATACGAAGAATTTACCCCTTATTCAAAGAGACTCGAAGAGAACTGGGGTAAACCTCCTGGAAACCTAAATAGCGATGGTCAAAATTTACTTATTTACGGGAAACATTTTGGAAATGTCTTTATAGGAGTACAACCAACATTCGGTTATGAGGGTGATCCAATGAGATTACTTTACTCAAGAAGTGCAAGTCCTCATCATGGTTTTGCAGCTTATTACACTTATGTAGAAAAAATATGGGGAGCTGATGCCGTCCTTCATTTCGGGACACACGGTTCACTAGAATTTATGCCAGGGAAACAAATGGGAATGAGTGATACCTGCTACCCCGATTCTTTAATTGGATCTTTACCAAATTTATATTATTACGCTGCAAATAACCCATCAGAAGCAACAATTGCAAAAAGAAGAGGATATGCATCAACTATAAGTTACTTAACTCCTCCAGCAGAAAATGCAGGACTATATAAGGGACTTAAAGAATTAAGTGAGCTTGTAGGTTCTTATCAACAACTTAGAGAAAGTAGTAGAGGTATTCAAATTGTTAATGCAATTATGGAGACTTCAAAGCAATGTAATCTTGACAAAGATGTAGACCTACCTATTGAAGAGGTAGAAGAACTAACTATTGAAGAAAGAGATTTGTTTGTAGGGAATATATATAAAAAATTAATGGAGATAGAAAGTAGATTATTACCATGTGGACTCCATACAATTGGAGAGGCCCCTACAGCTGAGGAAGCAGTTGCAACATTAGTAAATATTGCTTCATTAGAAAGAGAACAAGAAGGCTTTAGATCCTTACCAGGTTTATTAGCAGAATCAATAAATCTAAAAATTGATGAAATTTATGACGGTAATAATAAGGGAGAACTTAAGTTTGTTGAACTAAATGAAAAAATTATTAAAACTTCCAGAGATTCAATATATGCGATGGTTAACTCACTAAAGATTGTCGATGGAAGAGTCTATTTGGAGAAATCACTATTTTCAAAACTTTTAGATTTCTTGAAAATATTTGGTTTAAATTTACCGACTCCTTGGCTGAGGATTTGCAGATTGAATGGATTTAATGAAATTAATCAAAAGGAATTAAATAAACTATTTGACTATTTATTATTCTGTTTGGAACAGGTATGTGCAGATAAAGAAATGGATAGCCTCATAAAAGCATTAGATGGGAATTATGTATTACCTGGACCTGGGGGAGATCCCATTAGGAACCCAAGTGTATTACCAAGTGGTAAAAATATACATGCACTTGATCCACAATCAATTCCAACTACAGCTGCAGTGGCAGCTGCCAAATCTGTTGTAGATAAACTAATTGAAAGACAAAAAGAAGAACAAGGAAGTTGGCCAGAAACAATAGCATGTGTTTTGTGGGGTACTGATAATATAAAAACTTATGGTGAATCCCTTGCTCAAATTTTATGGTTTGTTGGAGTCAAACCAAAACCTGATTCAGTTGGCCGAATAAATAAATTAGAACTTATCCCTTTAGAGGAACTTGGCAGACCAAGAATTGATGTCGTTGTAAATTGTTCTGGAGTTTTTAGGGATTTATTTATAAACCAAATGGCACTGATTGATCAAGCAGTAAAATTGGCTGCAGAAGCAGAAGAACCATTAGAGTCCAACTTTGTAAGAAAACATTCCTTAGAACAAGCAGAAAAAGAGGGCACCTCAATAAGGGAAGCTTCAGCAAGAGTATTCTCAAATGCTAGTGGAAGCTATAGTTCAAATGTCAATTTAGCTGTAGAAAATTCAACCTGGGAAGATGAAAATGAATTGCAAGAAATGTACCTATCAAGAAAAACATATGCTTTTAATGCTGATAATCCAGGAGAAATGAATCAAAAAAGGGATGTTTTCGAATCTGTCATGAAAACTGCTGATGTAACATTTCAAAATCTTGACTCATCTGAAATCTCTCTAACTGACGTAAGCCATTATTTCGATTCTGATCCTACTAAATTAATAAAAACTTTAAGAGATGATGGGAAAGAACCAAGTAGTTACATTGCAGACACAACGACCTCTAATGCCCAAGTCAGGACACTAGGCGAGACAATCAGACTTGACTCTAGAACGAAGCTTTTGAATCCAAAATGGTATGAAGGGATGCTTAAGTCAGGATATGAAGGAGTTAGAGAATTGTCTAACAGACTTAACTACACACTTGGATGGAGTGCAACTAGTGGGCAAGTTGATAACTTTGTTTATGAAGAAACCAATGAAACATTCATTAATGATGAAGAAATGAGAAAAAGGCTTATGGATTTAAATCCTAATAGTTTCAGAAGAATAGTAGGAACTTTGCTGGAAGTAAATGGTAGAGGTTATTGGGAAACATCCGATGAAAATATAGAACAACTAAAAGAACTTTATCAAGAAGTAGAGGATAAAATTGAGGGAGTTAAAGAGTAAATATCAAAATTTTTATCTATAAATTTGATCTGCCACTTTTAAAACTTGATAATTAATTTTTACATTATGAACCCGTACTAAGTGAATATTTTGTTGAGAACAAAGACAACTAATAGCCAAGGTTCCTATATCTCTTTCTTTCGGATTAGGTTCATTTAATATTTCTCCAATAAATCTTTTTCTTGAAGCGCCAATTAATATAGGAAATTCAAATTTCTTAAAAAAATCCATATTTCTTAGGGTTTTTATATTTTGATTAGTATCTTTTGAAAATCCAATACCTGGATCCCAAATTATTTTATCCTTACTAATGTTTTTACCAATAGCTTTATTTGTCAAACTTTCAAGAGAATGAATAATATCAACTAAAAAATCATCATAATCTGTCAAATTGTTCATATTTTTGCTATTTCCACGACTATGAGTAATTACGAAAGGACATTTAAATTCTGAGACAACATCTAAAATCTCTTCATCTCTTCGGCCTCCAGTGACATCATTAATCCAATTAGCACCATTTTTGAGAGCATCATGAGCGACCTCAGAATTAAAAGTATCAATAGAAATAAGAATATTGGGATATTCGCTTCTAATTTTTTTTAAAAATGGTATCAATCTTTTTGATTCATTTTTTGCTCCAATTTCTATTGCTCCGGGTCTAGTACTTTGAGCACCAAGATCAATCACATCAACACCACTTGAAACAAATGAATCAACCTGATTTAAAACTTTTTCAATCGAACAAAAATCACCTCCATCACTAAATGAATCAGGAGTTAAATTAATGATCCCCATTATTGAGGTTTTTTGCCCCCAACCATCAGGCCAAGGGTAATTATTATTCGAAATTAGCAATTCTTGAAAAACTTATTGGATCTAAAGAAGAACCACCTACCAAGACGCCATCAATATCACTCATTGACATAATCTCATCAATATTATTAGGTTTAACAGAACCTCCATATTGGATGATTACGTCATTAAAACCAATCAGCTTCCTTATCAAAGCACATATCTTGTTTGCGTCACTTGCTTCACAAGTTTTACCTGTACCAATAGCCCATATAGGTTCATAGGCAACTATAAGATTAGATGGATCAGTATTTTCCAATCCTTGCTCAACTTGTCTGGTGATGACCCTATTGGCTTCACCTCTTTCTCTTTGATGAAGAGTTTCACCAACACAAACTATTGGAGTGAGGCCACTTGATTGAGCAAAGACAGCTCTTTTATTAATTTGTTCATCACTTTCACTAAAGTATTTCCGAGGTTCACTATGTCCAACAATTGTATATTTTACATTATGTTCAATAAGCATAGTGGAAGAGATTTCTGCAGTAAAGGCACCTTTATCTTCCCAATGGATATTTTGACTTGCAATATTTAAATAATCAAAGTTTGTATATTCTGAAAAAGTAGAAATAGCTGTAAAGGGAGGAGCAATTAATATTTTTCTGTCATTAGGAATATCTCTAATAAGAGGAAGAAAGTCTTCCAAATATCTTTTTGTATCAGCACAAGTCATGTGCATCTTCCAATTACCAGCGATTACAGATTTTCTCAAAATATGTTGTCTAAGAAAAATATACTAATATGGCTTGTGTTTTTAGGCTAATTATTCAAAAATTAATTCACTTTTTAGAAACATAACTTTATCTCCTTTAACTAATTTTCTTCCTCTCCTTTTTTCCGTTTCTCCATTAACTTTTATCTGACCAGAATTTATAAGGATTTTTGCCTCGCCTCCAGAAGAAACAACATTATGCCATTTTAAAAATTGATCTAATTTCATTGTTTTATAAATCCACAGCTATTGATAAAGTAAAAGGAATAACTCAAAGATAATATTTTGCAATTAATTCCACCAATCACTCCTTATATTAATAGATTTCTTAAGGGTTTTATATGCATGATAATTTATGTAGCATGCTGGCCAATATTAGCTTATTTGGCTGGAAAATTAATCCCCGCTATTGGTTCGGGAGAAATATCAACCGTAATTAATATAATAATAAATGCTCTTGTTGTATTCTTAATTCAAAAAACTGCTCAATTTGGGCAAGATGTTTATATTGCTAGGCCTTCATTAGAAATAAGTGAAGTAATGAGACAAAATTTATTTAGTAAAATTCATAAGATTAAAATGAATTTTATCAACAACATTTCTGCAGGAGATATAACTTATAGGCTTACCGAGGATGCAGACAGAGTAAGTGAAGTAATTTATAAAACATTTCAAGATTCATTACCATGCGTGTTGCAATTATTAGCAGTAATTATCTATATGTTTTATTTAGACTGGTCGCTTACAATATCAACGTTTATTTTAGCTCCAATAATTGTTTTATCAGTAAATAAGTTTGGAAAAAGAGTTTTAATAGCATCTGAAAAAAGTCAAGAATCAACAAGCGATTTAGCCAGTTTAATAGGAGAATCTATAAACGGAATTTCGACAATAAGATCATTTGCAGCAGAAAATTGGATAAAAGATAGATTTAATAGAAGATTGAGAAGTAATAAACAAGCAAAATATAAAACACTCAAATTACTTGCTTTTCAACATCCAGTAATAGGCTTTATTGAAGCTTTTGGAATTTTAGCA
>QCVV01000011.1 GCA_003210235.1 Prochlorococcus sp. AG-686-O05
CTTGATGTAGTGTTTCCTACCAAAATTAATCTTTTTAAAAGAACTTAATTATTTTTTAACTTAGTGGATAATTTACTACCAACCTTAATCATATCTTTATTCAGAGTGAAAAAATAATTTTGAAAGACTATTAAAATAAAAAGCTACCAAATCATTTTATTAAAATTATGTGAAAGGTTTATCAAACAGATTAAAAGAAACTGGCTTAAACCCAAGCTATCAAAGCTGTTATGAGAACGAATGTTTTGTGAGTGTTGCTAAGGGTACTTACCAAGAAAATAATTGGTCAGCTATAAAATGGTTTAATGTTATTACCTTTTTTGATTCTGCTGAAATATTAGAAGCTTATTAAAAACAAATTCTCTTGCTAATTACAATTCCAATAAAACGCAAATTAGAAACTGTTAAATATTAAAAAAGACTCTTAAATTCTTTTTTTATCAATTTATATTCTGAATTAATCTCATTTAATACTCCATCTACTTCATCTTTCAAATCTTTAAATTCATCAATTGCTTCTTTACTTTTCAAATAAAAGATTGATTCAAAAGTTCCTGGATTTACCTTCTCAATCCAATATCCCGAGAAACAATAAAGCTTATTAGGAATAAGTTTTATCATGTCAGAATCCTTAGAAGTTTTATATTGATCAATTATCTTATTTATGAAACCCCCTCTAGTTTTACTAACCCCAAATTTTGCAATATCTTTCGAAATTGACTTGACTTTAAGGGATACATTTTTCCTTTTTTGTATCGAATTTGTTGAAAGAATTTTTTCAAGAGAATAACAATAATCAAATAGCTTTGTATTTTCTTTTTTCGTAGGATAGATAATGCCAATTAATATAAAAAGTAAAAAAGAAGATAAAAATAGTTTTTTAAACATTTTTGATTAAAGCTCTTTTAAATTTTATATTAGAAATTCAATTAAGTAATAGCATCCTTAATCAATTGCCTTTTCTAATTTTTTCAAACATATTTAAATAATACTGAGGATATGTATCAGTCAAAATCTTAAGTCTTTCTTCCGTCATTTCCATTCCATCAGGCAACTTAACCAAAGTAGGAATTGCTTCTTTGGTAGCTTGTCTACAAAAATTCATTCTGCTAACTATTTCTTTTCTAATTTCACTTTTTATTGATCCATCTATTGCAAAAATATTATTTATATCCAAATTATTACCATCTAAAAGTGCACTTAAGACTTCGTCTGATTTTCTTAAGGCAGCTTCATTCTCTTTACCTTTATTAATTTCGAAACTATAAATACAACCTCCCATTGAAATAACTCTAGCTAGACATTGATCATTTCCTATTTCACTACATGGCAGTTTAAATGACTCTTCTATTTTTCTTAATTCATAACCAGTCTCTCCTTCTGGGAAACCAGCATAAGCATGAATAGGCAACATTAAAACAAAAGCAATGGCAAGAATTTTATTTAAAAAGGAGAAACCTAAAAATTCATATTTTTTAAACGAATCCAATGACTCTTTCATCGCCTTTACTTAGTATCTTGAATATCAGCACTATCAATTTTTTTAATAGAACTTAAATATTTATCCTGAAACACTTCAATTGAGTATCCCATTGATATTGCACAATCAGATGAAGAAACTTTAGATTTAATAGCTCTCTTAGCCCAACTATGCCTAATCATATTCATTGTAAATTGTGGAAATTTCTCTTTTTTAATAATTTTCTTTAATCTCTTGCCCATTTGGTCTGTTTTAATTTTTGAATAAGTTGCATCATATTTTTTATCGCTCATATTGTATTCCCAAGGTCTATCTATATTATTTAAATCAAAAGTATCCACTAAAGATTTATCAAGAGTGAAAGCTGTCCTTTCCTCAAGTTCATCATCCTCTCCCTTAAGTCCTAATACAGTACAAGTTTTATCTGGTTGATTTACATTTGACCCAAAAACTTCTGAAGGTCTTAAACCGTAGCAATACATCATACCAAGACTCCACTTCCATTCCGGCATTAAATCTCTTAATTTAATTACTATTTCTAATAACTGATCATCTGCAAGGTTAAGTTTAGTTTTTCCCATGATTTTTTTGGCTCCAATATTTTTCAAATCTTCTTTAATTCTCCAATATCTTTTAATAACTTAATTCTATAATCTTCTCTAATATAAAAACAACCTCTGTATGATGTTTTGTCTTAAGAGGATGAATTAAAATTTAAGACAAACTTTACCCAAACTTTTTTTTTAATTGATACTCTATCTAAACTAGAAGATATGAATGGCCTATTTTGATATGGGATTATTTGAGTTTTTCTTCCAAAATTCGCATAAGAAAAAAGTAATCATATCCACAGAGAGTTCAAGTGAATATTCAAATGACCTATGGGCAGATGCGGTTACAACTGG
This sequence comes from Prochlorococcus sp. AG-686-O05, assembly GCA_003210235.1. Lineage (GTDB taxonomy): Bacteria > Cyanobacteriota > Cyanobacteriia > PCC-6307 > Cyanobiaceae > Prochlorococcus_A. Next base: position 2,386 of record QCVV01000011.1, read on the forward strand.
CTGGGAATATTCCTGTAATTTAGATTTAACAACACCAAAGATTTGTATAGAAAATGATGGTTTAATTACTAACGATACTTCGGTAAAACCTGATTTATTTGGCGAACCTAATAAACTTGGCAAAGATGGAGACCCTTCCGGTATTTTTGGTTCTTGGGTAAGAAGGCATGGACATGAAGAGGAGTTTGAAGAATTAGCAAAAATTTCTCAAAAGATGATTTATACTAGATCTTCTGAAATAGGAAAAATCCCATTTAAATCAAAACTAGAAAAAGATTTTAAAAATTTCTTAATTGATTTTAGATCCATTGCCGAATCTTATATTGATATAGATGAAAAATTATTCAAAATTAATAATGAACTATCTATTAAAACGGAGGCTTATAGAGAGATATATAGGAAGTTAGTAATTAAAAAGAAATTCCCAGATTCATTCTTTAGCAATTTGTTATGTGAGCTAAATGGAGTTTCAGTAAAAACTGCTTCTTTATTGTGGGAGGCTGGCTACCTTACAAAAGAACAAGTTCTTAAAGCACCTAATGATGAATTATCAGAAATAAAAGGTATTGAAAAAAGTTTAATTGCAAAAATAAAAGCCTAAAAATCATTTTCAGATTCTGGAAAAGATTTCATATATTTCCTATCAATAAATGTTCCGATAATGCCAATACTGAAGATTAATATTACGCTGATTATAAATATAATCAAATATTCTTTTTGCAAAGAGGGTACATTTCCATCAAGAATCTTTTCAATATTAAATTTTTGATTTAGTAATTTTCTAAAGCCGTTTCCAGTCGCGACAAATGGCAAGTCAGAAAGTAAAACACTCACAATTAAAGCTAATAGAAACTTTCTCCACCTTAATTTAGTAAGTCCTACTCCATAACTTACAAAATCAAACCAGCCCGTCATTAAAAAACCAGTTAAAAGAAAAAAGTTTTTCTCTAGATATTTTTTTGATAAATTTTCAAATTTATTTAAATATTTTTTGGACATGACTCTTTTAAGTATTTTCCTTCCAAATCTTTTAGATAATGAAAAACTAATCGAGCATGATAATAAATCGGCAACAAAGCTTATTAATAGTCCATTTACTAATCCAAAAAGATACCCAGAAATCAATAAGCAATAAGTCCCTGGCAAGATGGGTATAACAATACTTATAAGTCTTAAAAGTAAAATTAATAAGATACCCCAGTTTCCTGATAAAGCTTCTACCACTAAAATCAATCAATTTCTAAACAATATATTTGAAAAAATTACTTTTAGTTGATAACGAATCAAAAGTTAAGTTTAAATGTAAAAGATATTAAATTTAACTTCACAAATATTCTGATCACAAACTATTCAAAATAAAGAGTTGAGAGTTCCAGATTAGATTAACAAGATATTAGTTTTGAAGTGACTTTAAGAAAGAATTTATATGTTATCCAACTGTTCAAGTTTGTTTAATCTGCTGCAACTGAATATTAATCAAAATTGTTTTATTACTTACAAATTATTGTGATATTAAAAATTTATTAATACCAGAAACTAAAATTTAAAAATTATTATAAAGAGAAAAGTATAGATACAATAATTGCTGTCAATTTATACTTTAATATGCTTTATTTAATTCGAGAATCGTTTAATTCTGTTTTATAGTTTCAACAATTATAAGGAAATTATTGGAAAACTTTAATTACTACGAGTATTTAAATTCAATATCTTTTCACCCCCCAGTAATGATAATAACTACAATAATATTCTTTTTTATTAGAAGAAAATTTCTGGTGGATGCAAAAAAACACTAGAAACGCTTATTTATCATTTAATATTTAAATCCTTAAGTGAATTAAAGATTAAATAAACGAAAGAAGCTAAAAAAACTAAAGTATATATAGATTCCATTTAACTAACCGTTGTGATAGAACTGCTTAATCCGTAGGTAAGAAATATAAAAGTAGCGAGCGATACTCCAACCATAACAGTAGTGTACAATTTATTTAATTTAAAATCATTTTGGATAGTGGAAAAGTCAGCTATTACCAAGTTTTTCATTGAATATTTTTCTCTACTTGTAAAATTATTGCTGTTAACTAAATTACCAAGAATAGGTTCTGAGGTAAGCGAATTTTCCTGAATTTTAACTGAATTAAAAGTTTTATCTTCATTAAAGAAAGTTGGGAACATATAAGTATGCCATAACGCTATTATTGCTACCCAAAAAATTACACTTAAACCTGCAATCCCAAAAAGTAAGAATCGAAATGTGTCCATAATTATTATTTATTATAATTGCAAATCTACAATAGATTTTTTAAGGTAAGTTTAAAAAATATACTTTACCCAAACCAATAAATCATTTCCTATGGTGACCAATGATCAAAATTCATGTTAATAAGTGTTTTTACTTATATAAAAGTTAAAGATATAAATTTAATTTAATTTAAGAGGTCAAAATAAATATTAATTAACTTTTTTCAAATGGACTTTAGAGTTGTACTAGTTATTACTCCTATTATTTTTTCCTGGATCTTTACAGTTTTTTGGTTAGGTAAATGGGATGTATTTAGATTGACACCTTTTGGACTGCCCAAAGATGGTGTAGTTCCTTTTAAGAATTATCAAGTTTGGGAAGATTCATCGATTATAAATACAAACCGACCTGAGGAAGGTTATCCAGTCTTCACCATTAGAACTGCTGCTGTAAATGCCTTAGGAATTCCAACTGTTTTTTTTCTTGGAGCAATTTTGGCTATGCAGTTTAAATCTTATTAAATAAGGAATTTAAATGGATATTAGATACTTAATTGTGGGAGCTCCTTTTATAGTTGCTTTCTTCTACACTTTGTTTTGGCTTAAAAAATGGGGAGCTTTTAATTCATCTATTGATGATAACCAAAAAAAATTGATTCCAAAAAATGATTCATTACAAGAAAACTTGATAATAGAAAATATCTTTCTCACAAAGAATTAAAACAATTTTTTAAAATCATAATGATACCTCAAGAACAATTTTTCTTTTTTGCAATCTCACTATATGCTTTTTTTCATCTTTCAATGACTCTAGTCAATATTTTTATCAGATTTCAATAAAACCCTTCTATTTAAAACAAATTTAAAACATCTTATTGTATAAAATAAATCTTCCAAAATTAGGGAACTCAATGTATAAATATAAAAGTAGAAAGTAGGGCATTCTACTAACCGCTAGCTTTGATAACTTCGGTTTGTAATGAGAACCTCCCTTTAACCTCATTTTCTTTTTCGCAATCTTAGAAAATGAGGTTTAATTTTTTTAAAGTAGAATAAAAAGGTCAGATATCACAGTTTTTGTATTAAAAAACAATTTATATAATTAAAAATAATTCATATATTTGTATATTATTTACTTTAAAAAAAATTATTTTTTATCTATAAAGTATATGTAGATATTCGGCGAATCTGCAACGGAATATAATCCGTCTTTATGAACCTAGTCGAAGAAAATATTCTTAACTACTTTTTAGTTATTTTAGTAGTTAGGAATATTTTTATTAAGTTTTGCAATTTAATTAGTAAGGAATTATTTATAAAAATTAAAATGTTAAAATATATTTAATACACGTAATTACATGAAAAGTAAGTTTGATAAAGAAACAACTTTAGAAAATATTTATGAGGATTTAGAATCTGGAATGCCAGAGAATAAGTCTATCAAAGAGTATGCTCTTCCTAATGCAAGACAATGGTTAGGGGCTAGATTTGTTGCTATTTGGGTTTTGCCTATCTTTTTTATAAAGAAAATTTCACAATTATATACATCCTCTGCTTTTATAAAACCTTACTCACCATCAAAAACAGGTCCTTCTTATACGCAACCCGAAACTCTATATACCTCTTTAAAAAATGTTTTTAAAGGTAGTGATCATTTAAGATTTTTTGATCATAGATTTATTGGTGTTTGGGTATTACCTATAGCCTTAACTGGAATTGTTTTTGAAGTACTATTGATAGCTCCAATTAATAACACCTCTCCTTTTAATTAAATAAAATTATTTCATAATTCTCAATATCAATTAAAAATATTACCAAACAATTTTTTATCTTTTGATTTATGATTAAGTTTAAAAATTTTAATGATCTGGAAAGGTAAAAAGAAAAATGGAACAAGAAATTAATTTTAGAATTTTAGAAACGATAGAGGCGTGTAAGAGTATTCATGCCTTGAAGCAAGAGGAAGAAAATCATAGATCAATAAAAGAACTAATAATCCTAGAGGAAATTTATGGATAAAGACTCCCAAAAGGTAACAGAAGAAGCATGGTTAATATGCCCTAACTGGACCGAAGTAAGACGTTTTACTAAGAATAAAAATAATAAAGATAAGTTTTTCGAGTATATGTTTATTGATAGTGGAATTGTTGTTGGCATATTAGGTGCTAAACCTCCACTTATGAAAACAAGAAAAGAAATAAAAATAGAAGCTGCTCGCAAAGAGTACCAACAATTAATCACTTCGGGCTGGCAAGTAACTGAACCAAAATGGTAAGTAAATTAAATATTTCTTTTAATATTATCCGAATATTTTGATTATTATTTCTGATTTATATTCTTGTACAAATTAATTATTATAATTTTCCAAATAGTAAAGAGCTTCATATAGGCTGGCGCCCTTACTAATAACTAGTATTTTTTTTGAGACTAATTTAGTAATTATCTTTCCTTTTTTTAGCATTATTTAAAGATTTTAAAGATAGTAATGATGAAAAATAATAATAAATTTATTTACTAATTTTTAAGTTTGAATGCCTATTTACCGGAATAAATTAATGCTTTTTCAAACGTAGAAAAGAAGACATACAAACTATTTAATGCGATCAACCAAATCACTAATGACTTTCCATGCTGAGTTAATTGAAATGTTCTTTGAGTCATAATTGATTTCTTTGAAAATTACGGTTGACTTCAGCTGTATCAATCCAACTGCCTCATGACAACCATGTTTTTATTCTAGAAAAGTTATTAAACTCTATAAGTAAATATACTTGCCTCTTCCCGTACCGTATCGTTCCTTAAACCGTACATCTTTGGATTCTTTTGATATGAGTTAGTCGTTATAAGGTTACATGAAGAATTAGGGGCATCATGAAATAGAAAATTCCATCTGCAATAATTTACTAATTTTTAAGACAATGGGTAATGTAGATAACAATAAAATCTCAAGGCGATTTAAAGGAACTTATTAGGCAATATAAATTCGTTGAATTTAAAGGTAAATAACTTTACATATTATGAAAATGTTTAAATTATGTCATTCGTTTTTATGATTTAAATAATTGAATTATTGTAAATTCGTAATAAATATAAATTTACAGTCAACATAGTTTTATATCTGGCGATTTACTAAATAGATAGCAAATGCTAATAATGTCTAATTTTTACTCGAAATAGTAAGTCATATAATATTGATATAAGAGAATATCCTAAACTCATTAACCAACGAAGTGTGTTAATGAGTTGGGTGTGAATCCATACCTTTTTCATTTTTTTCTTAGACATTTTCGTTATAACAATATATGTTATAAAGATTAATCAGGGAGCAAAAAATAGAATTGATTATTTAAAAATTCAATCAATTTATAGAGTAATAAATACTAAAAATAAGCAAAAACTTTAAAATATTTTAAAGTAAAACTCAAATAATTCCAGGTACAATTTGTCCAGTTGATATATACGCTCCAAGTAAAGCTATTACTCCTACAAGGGCAAACCTACCATTTAATTTTTCTGCACTTGTTTTTTGAGGATCAATGTTTCTTTTTTGATTTTGGTTTTCCATTAAAATACACCTGGGATAAGTTGACCTGTTGTTACATATGTTCCGACTAGGATCATGAAAGCCATCATTGCTGGTCTTCCAATAGCTCTATCAAGAATGTCTTTGTTTGAATTCATTTTTAAAATAGTTAATAAATAAATATTACTTATTGTAAATAGAATTCGAGAGGAGATTGTATCATTTGAGTTAATTTACACATAATTGAGTCAAAGATGTCACAATAAGCTTAATTTTTGCACCCGATATTAAAAATTTCCCAAGAAATAGTAACTAAAGAAGATTTAGAAAAAAAATTAAAATCTTAGAAAAGAAGTTCAATATTTAAAAGCCGTTTTACATTACCAAACTAAAATGAAACAATTGGATTAGCTTTTCTAAATTAACTGAAAGTTGTATTATTTGATATTGATAAAAATAGCTCTCTAAATTAATTTAATATAATTAATTCAAGAGTATTGGAGAATGGAAGTCTTACTTTTCGCGCTGTTTTTTTTAGTTACTATAATCTTTTTTGTTGCAGGAAAAGATGATTTTGGAAGAAAAGAAATTAAATTAAAATCAGATCAGAAAGAAAACGTTAAAAACGATCTAAAGGATGAGCCTAAAGAAGAAGCCAAAAAAGAAGAGATTAAAAATGTTCTAAAGGATGAGCCTAAAGAAGAAGTCAAAAAAGAAGTAGAATAGCAATTAAATTAATAATATTATCCATGATTTATGGTTTTGCTTATCTAGGCATGGTTATAGCTATTAGCGCAGGATGGCTTGTACTTGCAGTATTAAAGAAACCTGAGTTTATTGAAAAGCCAATTGAGGAATTAAAAAATAAATTAAGACCTTTTTTAAATTCTAAAAAGGATGAATGAAACGTTCACTAATTTCATTTTTTCTATTAGCTTTAGCAATTAATTTTTACTTTTTGAATACATTACCAATATTCGCAAATACATATCCGAAAAAATATATCACTAGTAATCAACTGGCAGAGAAATATTGCGATTCTTTAGGAAAAAATCTTTTTACTGGTCTTGATAAAGAATCAACATTGAAATATGAATATTTTTTCTCAGCAATTCCTGAGGATTCTATTAAAGATAAAAATAATTTTTTAAAAGAATTTAAATCTGATGTTAAATATATTTGTTCATATGAGATTTCAAAATCTAATGAAAAAGAGTTTAATTCATTTTTAAAAAATTATTTTAAAACTAAAAGTAATACTCCAAAAATCAAAGTTGAAGCAACAAATCCAACACCTACTAATCCAGCAATTATGCCAGTATTAAGGTAAACCTTTACTGTCGCTAATTCTTTGCCTTCTTTTTTAGACATAATTTTTCTATTTAAATAAACACATCCAAGCTATCAAGGAGAACAGCACCAAGGCAAGACTAAAAATACTTTTACTACTTGCCTTACCTTGTTTCTCAGTTGATTTAAAAGGTAATAATGCCATAAATACATTTATAAAATTAGATACTACTATTGCATGGCATTTTAATATGGCAAGAAAGTTTTATACAGGAATCTGTATTAGTTAAGCTTAAAAGTTTTTAACTATTACCTGCTAACATCACTAATTAAAAAGTAAATTTTAAAGTATAGTTATTTATACTCAAAAACAAACAAAAAATTATTCAAATTATTCTCAGGGAAACTATTGCTTTTTAAAAATTGCATTCTGATTAGATAACCAAAAAATAAGAAAAATAAAGAATGCTAATAATGCTCCAGAAAAAATTGAAATAAAGAAGAATCCAGTTGTTAAATCAGAATCAACAAAAAATAAATACATTTAAATCTAATTTATTAATGGATATGATCTACTTCATTATGATTTTGACTATTATGACCATGCGCGATGCCTAATTCATGTAATCTTGCATGCTCTTTAATTGTATCTCTTAATTTATAGGATGATGGTCCTACTGTTGTATATATTCCATATCCTATTGAACCAAAAAGTAGTAGGCCAATACTCCCTAAAAGTAAAAATAATGTTGGATCTTTAGTTACACCTACCATGTTTTTTGAAATTAAAATACTCATATAAACATAGATATTTTATTTAAAAGATTCAAGTTCAAAATTTATAAACTAAAGGGACAAATTATAATCTTAAATATAAAAGTTAAATGATTAAAATGTATTTATTAATTATAATTAAATATTAATTATCACGAATTTATCTATTAAAAATATTTTTCAAAGTAACTTAAAGTACATAAAACTGTTTGAAGAATTTTAAATCTCTTGTAAATAAAGAATTTCAATAAAAAATATATATTTGAAAGTTGGTATAAACTAATAAGCAATTAACTCTTTTTTATGGAACTTGAGTCGATTTCAACTACAAGTAATAATCCTCCCAAAAATGGGGTTGGTAAGAAGTTTTTAATCATTTCTATCTCACTGACAGTACTGTTAAATCTCTCTGTTGGTATTTGGTTTTATATATACGTTCAACAAAACGGTTTAGATAAATTTTTAATCAAATGAAAAGGTTCCTTCTTACAGTAATAGTTCTATTAGGTGTTATTTATGGTTGTGGTTTATTTTGGCTACTTTGGAATTAAGAAATTTTTGAGGGTTGGTATAAACTCATAAGTAATTAACTTATTTTATAAAAGCATTTGTATTTTCTTTTAGCTGAAATAATACAACCTATAAATTGTGTTTTAGTTTCAGAGAATGTTCCTAGTATTTCTATAGTTTTATCTGAAAGAAGATCTAATGATCTAAAAGGAGTCCTTACAATTGAGAATAATGTTAAAGGTAATTTTTATACTTATAAACCAACAAAAGAAGAACCATCAAGCTGGAGTTTTGAAAAACCAAATATTAAATTTAATGGAGAAACGATACTATTAAAGGGTAATGAAATATGGCACCCTTACCAATCAAAAATCAAATCACATGAGGTGAATAAAGTTTTCTTTTCTGGATTGTCCTCAAATTTTTCAAAGGTTACCAATGAAAGAGATTTACTAAAGGCGGCTTCTGGTTTTTTTAAAATTGGCAGTGGTTGTCTTGGAGGGAGGGTTAAAAAGGCTTAGCCATTTCTAGAAAATAAATAGCTTTTTCAAATAAAACCTTTAATGGTCACAACAAGTTGCGCATTCTTCACAATCTTTACACTCACAAGGACAAGTACAACCGCAGCCAGGACATACTTCTTTTTTATCCGCAAAATTAATATTATTTATAATAATATTTTGTGATAATAGATTAACCATAATAGATAAATTATTATTGTTATTAACTATAGAGAATATATGTCTAAAATTCAACTATAAGCTTACTTAACGCATTAAGTAATATGCTAAAGATGAAAATGAAAATCATGTTTAAAATTAAATAATAAGAAATTCTAATTTGTATTTTAAGATTACAGAATTAAAAATACGCAAACTTATTGATAATTAGTTTTTAAGTCATTAAACTAAAATTAAATATTATTTTCACAGATGTCAGATAATTGCGAATTAAAGTGGCAACCAACTAAAGACCAGCTAGACAAGATGATCTTGCCTGCCTATACAGACATAGCAAAACAAAGTGTTGCTTATGTTAATAAATTTGGGTGCCCTCCTGAATATGTTGCAGATATGTTGAGAGATATCGCAGATGCACTAACTTCTATTCATCCAGGATCTGAACCTGAGGGCGGTTGTTCTTGTTGTTAAAGTATTAAATTTTAATCTTTTTTATAGAGATAAATTAATTTCCGCCTTCTCCAAAATTATAGGATGGCGTAGTATCTTGGCTTTTTATCTTTACTCCATTTACTACATTACTAGAAATATTTTTTAGTTCACTTCCTGTAAATTTAAATCCTGAATCATTTGCGATTTTGGCAATTTCATCAGCAGTTCCAACACTCAAAACCTGATCAAGAAGTTTTTTATTATTTTGAATTTCAATCAAAAATTTTTTTATTTGATCCTCAGACACAAGAAGTAAATTTTATTTGTTGAACTAACTAATAATAAAAGCACCTTAGAAAAACTTAAAGGTTTCTTCTGAAATAAATAAAAGGTTATTCACATTGGTATAATTTTTTTCTTTTTATAGGTAAATATTTTATTCTTATCCCAAAATTTTCAGTGCAATAGTTAACTTATATTTATTACTAAAAGAAATATGTTTGAAGCACTTATTTATTTAATCATTGGAAAATTTCAAGATAATTAAGGAAATTATTAATTATGGAATCATCCCAACAAATAATACTTATGGCTTTAGGTTTGCTAATTGTGATCTTTGCTGGAACATTGGCTCTTAGACTTGGCATAAGCTTAAGGGAATAAATTCTATGGATTTCAAATCTTTATTACCTTTAATTATTGGCTTATCAGTTTGGATATATGGGACTGTCTTGTTAGTAAGGAAACTTTCAGCGAAAATTCCCTTCAAAAAGATTCCAGAAGAAAATTAGAAAAAATAAATTTATAGTGATTTAATAAATTTAAAATAATTAGTACTTTAGTTAGCAACAAAACCCACAACTAAAGTTGAGAAATTTTCAGAAACTATCTTTAAACAATGTTAGAACTAATTAAAATAATTTTTGAATAAATGTCTTTAGCAATATATTTGATTCCAATTTTTATATTTGGCTCAATTTTTCTTTTCAGATTAGCTAAAGATCTCGCTAATGAGAGGAAAAGTGAGAAAAAAAATTAAATTTTCAATTCAATTTTTAATTACAAAAATTATCAATAAAAAGTAGAAATTAAAGATAATTGTTTAAATTAATTTCTCTATAGTCCATCTATAGCCACCACTTCTATTATTTTCGCGATAACAAATTCCAATTAAATCTCCATTTTTTCTTCGTAATGAACACTCTATGCCGTCTTGTGTTTTATAGAAGCTTGATGAGTTAGGGCAAATCTCCTCTCCCTCTTGATACATTTTTTTAATTATTAATGCCCATATCTCTTTTAACTCACTATCTTCCTCTGTATTAAATTGCATTTAATTATTTTTAAATAATATAAATCCAAAAAATAATATTAAATTTTATTTTTTACTAATCTCTATTTCATTATCTACATTCTGAAATGATACAAGTTACCTGGCAATATAAAACAAAAATCATCATTACCAAATCAAAAGTCACTGTCCTTATTAGAGACTTTGATAGATAATAAATCTAGAATTGAAAGAATCATAAACAGAATATTTATCCTGGCTATAATGATGCAGAGATACAGAGACAAAGAAAAAGAAGAATTGAGAAGATAGGTCAAAAAAAAAGAGGACGTTATGTTCTCCTACTTAAAAAACCGAATCATCCCAATCACCTCGGCTCGAAAGGGTCTTTTTTGCTGAAAGCAACTTAGTCTCTAATTATTTTGTCTTAGAAAGTATTAAAAGCCAACCACAGATTATTGCATAAGCGATTATGGAAGAAAAAATATTATTCCACTGAGCAGTATCTATTAAATATCTTGCTATGAAAAGGGGAATAAACAATACAACAAAATACCAATAAATGACAGAAAGGAAGCCAAACAACAAAGCCAAAAGAATATAAAAAGGTAAGATGAAAAAATATCTTTTTCTTTCAATTTTTGAATATTGTCCTATACCTATTTTTCCCCAATAACCTGCATTTAATTGAAGAAAAAACTTTAAGAATACTCCGTAAGTTATTACAAAAAACTTAGCGAATTCTAGCAATGGTTTAAACATTGCCTTTATTAAATGTGAGAAAAAGTTCACAAGTATTTTTTTACTTATTTAAATTAAGCATACTGCCCTAAATTTTTCTTATGTGAGAGAAAAATATAATAAACCTTAAATTTTGCTGAGAAATCCTTAATGGAACCTATATTTTTTAAAATTAACTCCATAAAGCGGTCATAGGTTCAAATAAATTTCACAAGTTAATGAAGTCTTATCCTAAATATCAAGGACAATTTCAATTAATAATTATTAAAAGTCAATTTCCAAATTTAAAGCTATAAAGAAATAAAAGGTTTATAAATAAAATTGTCATTTAATTTCAAAATTTTAGAAAATCTAATAGCAGATTTTGTAAATGATATTACTTATAAAAGAATTTCAAATAAATTAAAAAACAAAGATTTAATAGCTGAGGTTGATGACCAAAGATCACATCATTTCTACTCTTCTTAAATTACTTCAAAACAACTAAATACATAGCCACAGAAAAAAAATTTTCTTCATATTTAGTTCTTAATCTATAATGATTCTTTTTTTTGTAATTAGTTTTAAGATTTTATAATTTATATTTTATGATAAAAAAGATTTAAAAATATGTATTAGAAAAAGATAAAAAAAAGTTACTTATTAGACTTATTTCAATTGTGTTATGGACTATTCAACTAATTTTCAACAGTTTTTTCAACAGGGTTGTGAGTTAAAGTTCAAAACCTGTGGATTACAAAAATTAACATATTTTTTGTAAAAATTCATACTTTAAAGTCCTGTTGAATCATGTAATATCAAATTTACCTGAAGAGAATTAATGAAATCAAAGCCTCGTAAAAAGTTACCTACTAAAAAGATAATCAAAACACCCAAATTCGAGGCAAAAGAACAATTTACCAATTCAGCACTGGAAAATCTAAAATCAGAAAAAGAACGCTTAATAAATAATCTTATTGATTCTGGAGAATTTAAACCTAATATTTGATTAATGTTTTTTAGAGTCGTGATCTAAAATTTATACTGGTTAAGGAACTTGAATGTTCGGGTGTAGGTACGTATAAATTATCAGTAAATAATTAGGACTTTTTAGAATAATCTCTTGATTGTTATGAGAACGCTACAAAAGATGTGTTGATCAACAATAAACTTTAAAAAAATGAATAAATATAACCGACCCAATTCTCTAACTTTCAATGATTGCAGGACTTACTGAAGTGTATTTTTTAATACCCTCTTTTGAAGATGATAAAGATATATCCATAACCTCAAATACGCAAAAGCAGGCAGATACTATTTCATTTCAATAGATCAGATATTTTGAATGGCATAATTTGTTAAGCCAACCTGCTTGTTGATCAAATCTTATTTTTATTTGTTTCATTCTCCTTGAGAATTTATATTTAGTGTTTTATCGTTCTTTTAGCTAAATCTTTTATTGATGATTAAATGGTCTCAACTTCCTATAAGCGATCTGACGATTGCGGCTGCAATTTCCTTAGAAACGGCAGGTTTTATTGGCAATAAATATACCCCGATTCATAGTTTTGCTTATATGTTTTCTATTATTTTTGTAATGATTTTCATGATTAGTCTTGATGCTGTTAAGACAAAAAGTAAATTGGAGAAAATTGAACCGAAGAATAATGTTATACCTGTACAAATTCAACCAAAATATGAAAATGAGATTGAATCAAGACAATGGTTTTGGCAAAGTGCCTAAATATAAATTACTAAAAAAATAACTGTCTATAAGGAAAGAGGTTTATTTCTAACCTCGGATGTTTATTTTTTTTCTTCTTTATTTCCTTTTTTTTAGAGACTAAACAATATAAAAGCCTGCTTATATCCCTAAAAGCAAGCTCTCGTGACGATTTAATTTTTAAATATTTATGCTGGTAATCTGCAATCAAGTTCTATTATTCCCTCGTCCATAAGACGACCAATTTTTAAAACTAGTGCCATATCTAATCTTGAGAAATCTGATTGGTGATTTGTAATCCAGTCCAATTCAGATAAAGTTATTACCCCAGAAGTATTAACTTTGAGGAAGAGTAATCCTAAATTCATGGCGCTATTAATTAGTTGCTTTTTTTCCCTTAGCAATCATCAGTACTGGTACTAAAAGATATGCAAAGAATGAGATTAAGAAAATATCTAAATTCATTTTAAAAAATTCCAGGTATGATCCAGCCGAAAAGACCGTAATTAACTACTAGTGCGAAGAATCCCATCATTGCCATTCTTCCATTAGTTCTCTCGGCATTTTGCCAGTAGCTAGGTTTTGAGTTTTCCATTTTTATTGTTTTAATTATTTGAAGTGTTTATTTAAACAAAACCAGGAATTATTTGACCTGTAGTTAGATATGCACCAACTGCAGCTATAAGTCCGATCATTGCAAATCTGCCGTTAAGAGTTTCTGCAACAACTTTTTCCTTCTCGATTGTTTTAGTTTTTGTGTTTGAATTTGTCATTTGATTTTTGGTTGAATAAATTAAATTTTCTTCTTGAAATTGTTTAGTTAGGGAAGCAACGAGTAAAGCAGTTAAAGAGACTATTAAGATCAAAAATACTGCTAGTGGACTCATTAAAAAATACCTGGAATGATTTGACCTGTTGTTACGTATGCGCCTAATAATGCTACGAAGCCGATCATTGCCCAACGACCGTTAACTTTCTCTGCATTTTGAGGGTAACCGTCATAAGAAACTGACTCATCTATGTAAGGACGAGTTTCTGATGGGAACATGTTTTGTCTTCCGCCAGACTCAGTTGTTGTGTATGAAGAATTTGACATTAGAAAAAACCAGGAATGATTTGACCAGTTGTTACGTATGCGCCAACTGCTGCTACGAAACCAAGCATTGCTGCTAGGCCGTTAAATCTTTCTGCGTCAGGTGTCATAATTAAAAATTGATTATGTAAATAAATATAACATAACTATTAATAAATGTAAAGAAATAAGCCTATATTCATGAATATAGAGACTATTCTATACATATACGATACATAATTGTATAGCTATCAATGAAAATTTCTGTTTATTGTTAATAAGAAAGACTTAGGGGTAACGAAAATAATGGATTATGAAACTTTTATAAATAGACAACGATTTTATTCTTGGAATACCTATTTTGTTCCAATATTAACTTTTTAAGAAAATGATTTTTCTAGATACACGAAATCTAAAGGGTAAAGAAAAAACTATTGATGAAATAGTAAAAATAATTAAGTATTTTCAATACAATTGATGAACTTAGTGAGAAATATAAAAGAGAAATTTTAGATCAAGATAAAATATATGATTAACTGCCGAACTATATTGGTAAGGTGGAATACTCATTATTATGTCCCCTCATAAAAATCCAAATATTATTAAATACTGCGTAATTACATCTACAGCAGCGATAGTTCTGATTGCTATTTCTTTGATTCCTGTTTCAAGAAAAGCTTCTTATTGGAATCGATGCCTTGATAAAACAGTAGCTTGGATTAACGAAAAAGAAGAAGATTTAAAAGAGTGGGATAAAGAAGCAAAAGAGAGCCTTGCTGTAGCAGTATGTAATGGAGCTGTTTATGAACCTAAGCTTCAAATAAAAGAATTTACTTCGACAACAAAATAGATTACAGGTCATAAAAAACTTATAAGCCAAGAAATATTTAAAAATATTGATATTCCTTATTTAGATTTTAAGAGTCTTATTTGATCCTTAATCCGTACAGTTTTGTTCCTCTAACCGCACACATAAAACTTGAGATTTACTATCCGAATGAATTAGAACTTAATTGTAGGCAAGAGGTAAGTCTTATGGCACTAAAAGACACATTCACTATCGAAGAGATGAATATGGATATAAAAGATCTTTCATACGATATAAAGGTGAAAGAACTTGAATTTTATTGGAATAATGAAAGAGAAAAGAATCCTACTGATAACAGTTACAAAGTTCTTAGTAATTAATATTTAATAATTTAAGTATTCTTACGCTTGATTTTTACTTATTACCCGTACTAAACAATAGTCAGAAAAAAAGGAGGATAAGCAAATGACTGATTTAGGAATAGAGATTCTATTTTGGACAATTTTGATTTCCTATTTGATATTAAGATTGTCTCAATCTTTGAATGGCTTCAAACAACAATATTAAATAGGAGGAAAAAATGAAACTACAAACTCATTTCACCGTTCCACACAAACTCCTGAGAGATCTTGATTATGTTAAAAAAATGAAAGTTTTAGAAGAAACTTTGAAGAAAGAATGTATTGATTATCCAATTCAAGAAGATTGTTTAGTTTATTACAACTGACTATTCAATATTGGTTTTTTATTGCTCACAGATATTAATCATATTCATAAATTTATTACCAATGGAGGTTAAATTATGGAATTAAAATTCTACCCAACAACTATTTTTAGAGAGACTCCAAAAGTAACTTTCTTTGATGCAGGCTTGGAGGTATCTAACGGTTGCGATATAGTAATTCACTCTGAAGAAGCTATTTCTCCTCCCGATGATTTTAAAGATGAGCAATATTACGTTCACGAGCATCAAATTGATCACAATTTAGTTATTAAAGGCGAAAGGAAATTTATTCTGATAAATCCTTCATGGGACGAGCCACATCATGTAATTTATTTAAATAGAGCAATGGGGGCATTAGAAATTCCTATTGGAACTTATCACAGATCAATTTCTGGAAAAGAAGGTAGTATTGTTTTAAATCAACCCAGAAGAGATAAATCTTTTGATCCTTTAAAAGAATTTATCCCACAAAAATTAGATAAAATAAGTTTGATTAAAGCAAGAAGAAGTGCACCTGTTTATTGGATTTGGGAAAATGATCAAATGAAAAGAGTCAGATTTAATCCTTTGAAACGAAAAGTTAAGACTCTAATCTGATATAAAAACTAATCAAAATTAATTTACTTCATTAAAAAAACCAGCCTGCATTTCTACTAGCTGACTTTCATCATGATGTTTAATTAAAAATTTAAACGAATGTATTTGTTGTTGTAGTGATACTTAGAATTACAGCACAGAAGAAGATGTAAGGAACTACTTTAAGAGGAACATATCCCTGACTTTTAGAAATGAAATCCATTTTATACAAAACCTGGAATGATTTGACCTGTTGTTAGATAAGCACCAACAAGAGCAATAAAGCCCATCATTGCAAATCTTCCATTGAGCGTATCAGCTACAACCTTTTCCCTCTCAACTGTTTTTGTTTCTTTCATTTGACCGTTTGTTATTTATTTAAGACGCTTTCTGATGAAATATTGAAATCAATCTAATATCAAAGAATTAATAGTGTGAGTATAATTACTTACTCTCATATCCCCTATAAGCTCTAATTATCTAACTCAGAATTATCTTTTAAAGCAGTCCTATTCAAATAATAAAGTGAGCATTTTATCTTATCCGGTAAACCCCATTTTCTGTTCTGCTGCCATTAATGAACCAACTAACTTGTGTTCAGCAACTTTTTCTTCATCAGTCATAACTGGCTTAATATCAAGATCTATATCAAACTTGACTTTCCAAGGAGCAAAGTGTTCTGTCATTTTTATGCCTGTTGAAGCTTGGACAATAATATAAACATTATTTGAGTAAGAGGCATGAAATCTTCCCAAAACTTTAAATCCTTCAAACTCATCATTCAAAGTCCCGTCCTCAATAACCTTTAAAAAAAGGTCATAAGCTGCACCCATAAGAGCAACATTTTTAAAAGTTGCGGTTACTAAATAAGTATTCATCTAAAAATTAAACATTTTTTTTATAATAGAAGAATGAAAAGTTCTATTTTTAAAAATAAGGGTATCAAAACTTTTTTTGATTTTTTTGCAAGAATTGCAATCTCATCAATATTCATATCAGCTATACCAGGTAAAATTGCTGGTTTTGCAAAAACAGTTGAATATATATCATCAAAAGGTATTCCTGATCCAATTGCCTCTATCCTTTTGGTTGGAGCAATCATATGCCTTACCTTAGGTTCCGGATTTTTCATCTTTGGAGGAAATCAAAAAATTGGTTCCGCTTTTTTATTATTATTTCTTATACCAACAACAATTATTTTTCATATATTTCCTTTCCATCAAAGATCAGTACTTATGAATCTCGGATTAATAGGTGGATTACTTATTACTGCATTAAGAGAACCAAAATAAGGATTTAATTAAATGAACTTAAATATTTTTTTATTTGATGGAGCATTAATATTTTCAGGTTTGCCAAGGTTAATGATTTGAAAAGGTAAAAAAAGCAGCCCTTAATGTGTGAGGAGTGGGCTGCTTAATTTTTCAGACGAGTATTAAATCTTAGAATTTGAATGAAGCTTCTAAACCAACAGCAGTTCTGTCAAGCAGATAAAATTTAACGTCATCAGTGGTAGGAGTATTAGCATCGGTTGTTGGCAAAGCGAATGAAACCCCAGGTTTAATTTGAAAAGAATCATTTACATCGTATGTGTAATAAACCTCTACAAAACTACCTAAATCATCTCCTTTAATTACGTTTGCGTTAGCATCTGGCATTCTTACAAAGGGGAAAGTCTTCCAAGAAGCTGACAAGATTCCATTACCCATCGTACGATCGATTGCAAACTGAAAATCTGCCAGAGAATCTATTTCTACACCCTTAATTTGAACATCAATAAGATTTGTTGTCGCACTAAAAGTAGTATTACCATCATTAGGAGTCCAATAACCACCAATTGAAGTAGTATTCATACCCTCATCAATGCCAGCTAAAACAGATAATTGGGTGCATACATTAGAAGCAAAGGAATTAAAAATACCACAGGTTGAATCTTGATTAGTCCAAATTATTCCGCCACCATAATTTTCTTGTGAGTCATATCCCACCGATAAAGTAATCACATCAGAGCCTTCTGCAGTAAGGAAACCAGCTGCAGATGAAGCTCCTGTACCTATAAGACTGCCTGAGAAATTCCAGCCACTTTCAAGAGTTCTTGAGACAGCCACTCCTGCTCCAGTGGTATTTAAAACATAAAAGTTAACGGGCAATGCGTACTGGCTTCCAAAGAAAAATGAATCAGAATATTTAGATGTAATAGTAGGCAATAAATCATCATTATCTAGTTTTGGTCCAATAGCTACATCAAAATTGCCCATTGGAAATTGATAATACATTGAAGTTACGCTTAAAGCATCATTACCTCCACCAGAATTATCCGTAGCAAAATCAATAGATGCGGAATCATTACCAGTCTCAATTCCTACATATAAATTGTCTTCACCAGTGAAACTTGTATTCAAATCAATATCGTATGAATAAGTCGATGTAACAGCTTCTGTTGAAGCACCTTGATCAACCCCACCTATTTGAAAATGAGCCGCTCCACTCATAGTAGTAGTTTCAGAGAAAGATCCTGCTTCAAATTCAGCCATTGGCTCAAATTCATTTAAATTGCTTGTAGATGCAGCAATATCATTTGAAATGTCGAATTCTCTTATATTTCCTATTTCTTCTGAAGAAGAGTAACCAGATACCTCAGAAAAGTTAAGCTCATTAGCTGAACCAGCTAAAGGGGTCAATAAACCTAATACTGCAGGGGTAATTAGTAGTTTTTGAAATAATTTCATAAATAGCCTCACACTATATTTATTTAAATTAAAATTATCAGCTATATGACTATAAATCTAGTCAAAGTAGACAGATTTTTTCTTGGTCTAGTATGTGCCTTTAAAATTCCAAAAAATAATCGAAAAGTCTCTTGGGATTTACATAGTTACATAGAGGTACACGGCAAGAAGTTGACCCCGTCCTACCCCCTCGAAAACTACACAGACATAACCAAACAATTAAAACTTAAACAAATAGACAGAACACAACAAATAAAAGAAGCTCATCATTGGCTTTCCTATGAATAATTAGTTGAAGGTTCTTCTCTATCATCATCAAGATTCCTCATGGATACAAAACCTTAAGAGTGACAAGCTACAGCAGTCAGTGGAGGGCTTTGCAAAGCTTATAAGATCTTATGAGTCGGAAAGCGATAGAACCATTCGCTAACTACGTACTAAAGGATTACTACAACGGAGTAGATAGGTATGAGAATCAGATAGATGAATCAAGTAGAGAGGAGTCTTTAGCGTAGATGAAATAAAACAAGAGCTATCTTATTGAAAATTATTTAATCTCGGTAAAAGAGTTATAGTAAATAAAGGCTGGAATGGAGCTTACGAAGTTCTGACTTCTAACTTGAAAGTTAAATCAAAGTAAATACTGGGGCTTAAAACTCTCGTTGTTCGCTAGACAATAAGTAAGTCACTAATGTGACTAGCTTTACTAATTAAACTTAGAGTAAGTTTTAAAAAACCTTAGAGTAAACACATGAATCTGCGGTTGATAAGCTGAGCTTATAGGGGTATTAGAGTAAGTAATTATACCCACATTCCTTCATCCTTAGTATTAGATTGATTTCAAGATTGCATTAGGAAGCGTCTTAGCTAAACAAACCAACGGTGAAACAAATGGACCTTATTTCCAAGAAACAAAGATACGTACCACTAAAAGCAGTGCCTTACATCTTCTTTGTTGCGGTTGTTTTAAGTATCACTACAACAACAAACACATTTGTTTAGGTTTCCTACCTAACATCGTCATGAGAGTCAGCTAGTAGGGATACAGGCTGGCTCTTTTTAATGCCAATTTTTCAGTTAATATAGAGCGAGCTTGTAAACTTTCTCGATCACTCTCAAGCGATCAGTTTAATAATTAAATATTTACTCTAAGTTTACTCTAAGTGCCACTTATTCCTGTAATCGACTGATATGACTGAAACTGCTTATTGGCTAATGAAGAGCGAGCCAGAGGCTTACAGTATTGATACTTTAAAAAAAGATGGAGTTACTTTATGGGATGGCATCCGAAATTATCAGGCGCGCAATTTCATGAGAAAAATGGCTATTGGAGATAAAGTATTTTTTTACCATTCAAATTGTAAACCTCCTGGAATCGTTGGATTTATGGAGGTTATCGATTTAAATATTGTTGACCCAACTCAATTCCAAAGAGAATCAAAATATTATGACCCTAAATCAAGTCAAGAGAAACCAAGATGGGATTGTGTGAAAGTAAAATATCTATTTAAGGCAAATAAATTTTTAAGTTTAACTGAATTAAAAATTTTATTTAATAATGAGGAACTCTTATTAGTTAAAAAAGGTAATAGATTATCTATAATTCCAGTAAAAAAAGAAATAGCTAAATTGATCTTAGAGAAAATTAAATAAAGTTAGTTCTTGTTTAATTATCAAAATCCATAGAAAACATTTTGCCTATATATATCCTTGTTAGATCCCTATTTTGAAATCCCTTTTGCATCAAAAATCCAGCGATTGCTGCTTGTAAAATTCTATATTGATCCCAATTAGGATGATCCTCAACGAATTTACTCATGGCTTGTTGAAGGTTTTCATGAAGGTCACATTTAAAGCTAATTATTTCTTCTTTATTGTTGATATATTTTTGATTAACATCACAGTTTAATTCTTGCATAATTCAAAAAAAGGGGAGAAAGATCAATTGGATTAAGATCAGTTTTCTCTAAAAAAAGTAAATAGTCAACTTTTCATAACTATCTATGTCTCAGTCGTATTAAAGATGAGACCCCTTTAACAGACTTAGTTTCTACAGAAATCCATCTGAACAATATAAATCTTATAAGTAATATAAAAATTTCTTATCTTTACGAGTTTTCCACATAAGATTGTTCTGCAAATATTTTTTTGCAATTAGCTGTGGAAAAGATGTGAAAAAAGAATTATAGATAGGGGAATTTTTTCTAAAAATTTCCAATTTAATTAATTTTTCAATCCATTGATTCCCACATTTTTTTTATTTCATAAAATAAATTTTCAGCTATTGGTATCGGCCAATACATTTCAAATGATCGAGTTTCCTCTGAGCTTTCAAATATTAATCTTAAGTTCCATGCATATTTTTTACCCTCCAATTCGGCATACCAAGGTAATTGTTCTATTTCTAAATTAATAAACTCTTCATCCAATAATTCATCTCTTATTTCAAACAATTGATTATTTAGTTTTATAAGTAATTTATATAGCAATTCGAATTCATGTTTTTGTAACTCAATAGCCCAATTATTTACACCAATCAAAAAACAAAATTTACCTTTTTTTATATCTTGACTTAATCTCCAATTATTTTTTTCAACTGACAAAGCTAACCTGGAAGTAAATCAGGTTGATCTTGCTCATCACTTAATTCAATGATAGATCTTTGAACTGGTTTAATAGCTGATTCTTCTAATAATCCATCAAAATCATCAAACCTTCTTTGTTTAGCTCTAAAAGCAATTCTTACAGTTGTTAAGTATCTATTAGTAGATTTCCTTATTAAACTTTCGCCTCTTTTTGCAAGATCATTGTGATCGATATTGGAATTATTTGATACGTTCATGAAAAGATATTTTTAAATATACAATATAGTTTACATCAATAATAACACCATTAAAATTATAAATTTTCAAACGAACTTAAAAAAATAATAAGAAATTTGTTATGAAAAATTATTGTTCAGGAACTCTTGCTCTTGACTTGGGAAATACTAATACAGTATTAGCTTTTCAAAATGAGAATGATAACAATTTTATTTTAATAGAAATCCCTGGTATTACTTCTTCTCCTGGAGTCGTCCCATCAGTAGTTTGGTTCGAAGGTGAAGATAATGTTGCAAGGATAGGATTGTCTGCATTGAAAAAGAAAAATTTATCTTATTCAGAAAAATATTTTCATTCAAATTTTAAAATTGGTAATTCTATTGAAAGGCAAAAAGAAAAAGAGAAAGTTTTAAGCCCCATCGAATCAGGTGAAAAATTTTTCAAAATTCTTTGGGAAAATATTCCAATAGAATTAAATATTAAAAGGCTTGTTTTAACAGCCCCAATTGACACTTATAAGGGTTATAGAAAGTGGTTAATAAGTCTCTGTAAAACTTTACCTATTAATGAGGTAGCACTAGTTGATGAGCCCACTGCAGCGGGGATAGGCATGAATGTTCCATTGGGTTCAACTATCATGATTGTCGATATTGGCGGGAGTACAATCGACATGAGCGTAATCAAAACACAAGGTGGGGAAGGTAAATCTGCTCCTATTGCAGAGCTATTAAAGTTTCAAGGAAAGGATGTGAGTGCTATATCAAAGCAAAAATTAAGATGTGCTGAAATAATAAGCAAATCGGGTTCAAAAGTCGGAGGTAAAGATATAGATCAGTGGATTGTTAATTACTTTTTGCCATCAAATCAAGATGAGAGAAATCTTTCCATAGCAGAAAAATTAAAATGTAAGCTTAGT
>QCVV01000012.1 GCA_003210235.1 Prochlorococcus sp. AG-686-O05
TTAGATATGAAGCAGATTTCAGATATGGATTAGTGCACATTAGAGATAATGCTGAATCAATAGCTTTTTATTCAGGAGAGAAGCCAGAAAAAAGTGAAACAGAGAGAAGATTAGGAGAAGTTGTAAGAAACTTCAACCTACTAATAATTTGGAGAGTAATTATTGATGTAATGAGACGATCCATTAATTATGCTGGCAACTTCTTTCCATATCTAATAATGGCAATTCCTTACTTTAGAGGAGAAATTGATTATGGTCGATTTATTCAAGCAAGCTTTGCCTTTGGAATGGTAGAAGGTTCATTATTTTTTATAGTTAATCAAATAGAGGAACTAGCAAAGTTCGCAGCAGGAATTGGGAGATTAGAGGGTTTTCAGTCAAAAGTTGAGAGTATTAGTCAAAGCAAGCCAATAGAAAATCAAAACATTATTTCTGATTATTCTTCTATCCTCATCAACGATGCTGATCTTTTCCCTCCTGGATCTGATAAAGCTATCATCAAAAACTTAAGTCTGAGTATTGAAACAAATCAATCATTATTAGTAGTAGGACCCTCTGGTTGTGGGAAAACATCTTTATTAAGGATGATCAGTGGATTATGGGAACCAAAACAAGGGTCAATAAAAAAGCCAAAGACAGGTGATTTGCTTTTTATACCTCAGAAGCCATATATGTTATTGGGTTCTTTAAGGGAACAATTATGTTATCCGACAGAAGTTGATAAATTTAGTGATGACCACTTAATCTCTGTTCTTAATGAAGTAAATTTAAAATCTTTAGTTAATAGATATCCCAACCTCGACGTTAAACAAGACTGGCCAAGAATACTTTCATTAGGAGAGCAGCAAAGATTAGCCTTTGCAAGATTACTACTGAACTCTCCGAGATTTGCTGTATTAGATGAAGCAACTAGCGCACTAGATATTAAAACTGAAAAAAAATTATACAATTTACTAAGAGACAGAGAATTATCATTGATAAGCGTTGGACATAGGCCTAGTTTGAAGGATTTTCATGAGAATATTTTAGAATTAAATGGTAAGGGAGACTGGCAATTATTAACTACAGATAAGTATAATTTTAAAAATTAGGTTATAGTAATGAATTCAAATCAAGAACAAAATAATGAAGAAATTATGGATGTAGAAAAAACAAATTCAGAAGAAATTAAAATAGATGAGCAATCAATTGAAATTGAAGATAAATATAAGTTTGGATGGAGCAATTATTCAGAAATAACAAATGGAAGATTTGCAATGCTTGGATTTTTAGCGATCATTTTAATTGAACTAATAAGTCAAAAATCATTTCTAAATTGGGCCGGAATATTTTAATTAATCATCAAATCTAGAGCTGTTATCTCTGGGTTTATTTTTCTTTGTGCCTACAGTATATCTTCCAGTTTTATTTTTAGAAGTTGATCTTGAACTAGCTGCTGCACTTCTTGTTTGACGTGGCTTTTTTACTTCACTAATATTTGTAGAAAATGATGCATCTTCTACTTTTTCTCTTGAAGTTTGAGATCTTATAGATGACCTTGTTGGTTTAGTAGGGGAGGGAGAAGAATCCTTAAGAGAGGAATTAATTGATTTTCTAGAAACTTCTTGATTAGATAATGGCCTAGAGCCTCTTTTACTTTCACTTCTTGATGCTCGTCTTTCTCCGAAACTTCCTCTTCTATCCTCATTACTTATTCTCTTATCTTCAGATCGATTTCTTCTTCTCGTTGGTTCGTCATTCTCAAATTGATTAGACTCTCTTAAAGAAGGACGCCTTCTGCTTACTGCAGACTCAGGGATAGCTCTTGATATGTTTCTCCTTTGCGATCTAGCTTCCATGTAATCATCTTCTAAGTCATCATCTTGAGGTTTGAATCTTCTAGAAGGTCTATCAGAATCTTCAAATTGATCATAATCATCATTAAATCTATTTCTAGAGGAATTTCTAGGCATATCTGGAATCTGATCATCTTCAAAGTAAGAAGATCTTCTTGCTTGGTCAGTGGCAACACCTCTCAATCTAACGCTTTCATATGCAAAGAATACCGTGGTTCCCGCTAATAAAAACTGACCAAATTGTAAAATAGGATCTAATCTCCATCCTTGAAAAAATAATATCCCTCCACATAAAAGACCTATTGCTGCAAAGAAAACATCATAATCTCTAGCAAGCGCAGGTTTAAATGACCTCAAAAAATATAGGCCACCTCCACAAACAGCTAGTACGATGCCTACAATACTTGCCCAATTTAGACTAGCATTGACCACTTTTTTTCTCCAATACTTATTTTTTAAAGTGCAATAAAACACCTTTAATATATAGTTTACTTAAAACTTTTATAAAAACTAGCGTCTACGTGTAGCTGAAGTACGTTCAAGTGAATCTTTTTGGCTAACAAAGATCAAAAATGCTGCTGCTGGAATAACTATAAGTAACGCTGCTGCGAAGAAACTCGCTATCATATTAAAACTAGAACTCCCAGCCACTTCAGGAGAAACATCAGCCGATAATATTAGATTTGAAATTTGAATCACTTTTTTAAAATTAAATTCTGAATTTATAATACGAATTAAATCCTAACTTATGGGATATTTATTAAGATGGATTAAACAATTGTCATTTCATTGTCTCAAAACTATTTACATGCTTTAGATCTTACGCTAGGAATTCTTTTATCATTTCTAACGCTAGTCTTTTTAATAAGATTAATATTAACTTGGTACCCAAAAGTTGATTTAAATAAAGGTTTTTGGTTATTAATTGCAATACCAACAAGCTCTATTTTAAACTTTACAAGAAAATTGATTCCTCCCATTGGGGGCGTCGATGTTGGCCCAGTAATTTGGATAGGAATAATAAGTTTTCTAAGAGAAATATTAGTTGGACAACAAGGTCTAATCAAATTAGCCATTCAAAAGAGTTTAAGTTAAGAAAGCTTTATAACGTATTTAATAGTTAGGTAATAATTCTTCTTCAACGTATTTTGTATGAATTTTGCCTTCCGTAAATTTCTTTTTATTGAGAAGTGTTAAATGAAAATTAATTGTTGTTGGAATTCCAGTTATAGCGCATTCATTTAAAGCTCTATTCATTCTTTTAATAGCCGCATTACGATCTTTACCCCAGACAATTAATTTACCTATAAGTGAATCATAAAATGGGGGGATTTCATAACCAGTATAAACATGACTATCAACCCTTACTCCAGGCCCTCCTGGAGGAAGCCATCCAGTTATTTTTCCAGGCGATGGACGAAAATTATGTTTGGGATCCTCGGCATTAATTCTGCATTCAATAGCATGACCATTTAAGTGAATATCCTCTTGAGTAAATCCTAAATTATCACCACCAGCTATTTTTATTTGTTCAGCGATTAGATCAACGCCAGTAACCATTTCAGTTACAGGATGTTCCACTTGAATCCTGGTATTCATCTCCATAAAATAAAAACTATTATCATCATCAACTAAAAATTCAACAGTTCCCGCCCCTTCATAACAAATACTTTTTGCAGCAGCAATAGCTGCATTTCCCATTTTTTTTCTAAGAGAAGAGTTAATAGCTGGACTAGGAGACTCTTCTAATAATTTTTGGTGTCTCCTTTGTACAGAACAATCTCTCTCTCCCAGATGAACCACATTACCCGACCTATCAGCAAGGATTTGAACTTCTACATGTCTTGGCTTTTTTATAAATTTCTCCATATATAAACCATCATTACCAAATGCTGCTTCTGCTTCTCCTTGAGCTGCTTTAAACATTTTTTCTAAATTAGCCTTATTTTCAACCAATCTCATTCCTCTACCTCCTCCTCCAGCTGTAGCTTTTATTATGACGGGATATCCAATCCCTTGTGCCATTTCGTAGGCCTCCTCAACACTCGATAATAAACCTTTGCTTCCTGGAACAGTAGGTACTCCGACCCTCTCCATTGTCTCTTTAGCAGTAGATTTGTCTCCCATTGATCTAATAGCATTTGGAGATGGACCAATGAAAGTTATGCCATGATCGTTACACATTTCTGCAAATTTATCATTCTCCGCCAGAAAACCATAACCTGGATGAATAGCATCAACTCCTCTTGATGTAGCAGCAGCTAAGATATTAGGAATATTTAAATAACTCTTGTTACTTAGTGAGTCCCCAACGCAAACTGCTTCATCTGCTAATTGCACATGCAATGCCTTTTTATCTACGGTGCTATAAACAGCAACAGTTGCGATATCAAGCTCTCTGCAACTTCTGATAATTCGTAAAGCTATTTCTCCACGATTAGCAATTAAAACTTTTTCAACCATTACAAAATTAAATTGAAGAAATGAAAATTAATTTAAATTGAAGATACTTTAAAAGTATTCAATAAAATTTTCGAATTTCAAGAATGCATTGGTTAACAATACAACCTAAAACGTTATAAGTGGAAAATTATTTATTAATGCAATAGAAAAAATAAGCTATTTTAAGTATTTAAAACTTAGTTAATTAAAAATAAATCTTTTAAAAAGATAAACCGAGAAGATTAATAAAATATTATCGCAAATTAACGCATGATGACTTAGTAATTTAAGTACAACCTTAAGCTCTAAAACCCCTTAAGGAATTGGCGGAATTGGAAGACACTCACGTCTCACGAGCGTGTAAAAAATTAATGAACTTATACAGGTATTGGGGTAAAATTTTATGTCCCTTTCTTATTTCTCAGACCTCCACATCTGCAACAGTCGGATGTGTACGAAGGATGACTAAATTACGCTCTCATAACAGTGAGTCTCAACTAATATACAATTCAAAAAATAATTTATTCACGCAAAACTCACGTAAAAAAGTAATTATTGAATTAAAGCAAATATAGGTAAAAAACTCAGCAATTATATAAGTTTTAGATAATAAATTAACTAAGCGGCTTCTTTGAGAGCAATAAGTCGCAGGTTCGAATCCTGTCGCCCCGACTTTAAAATCAAATTCATAGGAAGGTTTCCTAGTCTTTATTTTACTATTGAACAAATTCTGTCTGTAATTAAAGCAGACAAATTAATCTGAGGGGAGATTTTATTATTATTTAATGATGAAATTGATTAGATTTTTAGTATTCTTCATAGCTAAACTTTTGCCCTCCAATACTTGCTTCATACATAAGGCCTCCTTTTGAATATGTAAGAACTGCAACTCCGTTATTATAATCTGCGGAGGCATTAGCCCCCTCAGAGATCAATGCTGCGCTAGCTGAAGCCCCAAATTCAAAATTACCCTCAGTAAATCTTTCAAGAGATTTCTTATCTTTAAAAAAGATAATCTGGCTAAATGCTTGTCCACCTAATTGAAACCCGATGGAGACTTGAGTTAAAGTAGTTTTTCCAATAACATTCCCTTTTTCAAATACCTCACCACTACCTCTAGCACCTCCAATACCAATTCCTCCTTTCCCTACATTTGGGAAAACAGCATAACCTCTAGCTTTTTTAAAGTAAGGTTTCAAAGAGGGTATATTTTTGAACTTGTTTAATGCTTTGATTGTCTTATCACTAACTTTTTTATCTTTAATATTATTATCTGGTGATGGTTTCCAACCAGAAATTAATAATTTATCTGAAAGTGTATTTAATTGAGGTTCATTTAAAGGAGACGATTGAACTGAAGTTAAATATTGCGGAAAAATTAATAGTACAATCAAAAAAAACTTCCTAGTCATAATTAGATACTTAATTTTTTCTTACATAATTAAACAATATACCCTATTAAAGAATTTTATATTTAATGGTGTTTAGGGAACACTAACTAGTTCGCAGGTTCGAATCCTTTCTTACCATCTAGGTTTGCTTAAAAAATGCAGTCAGTATTAACTGAGCACGATAAATATATAAATTAAGCAGGGTCGCGGCATCGGCCGATGTGGCGATTGACCCCCAATTTCAGGCTATCGGCTATACTAATTTTGAGTTTTACGCACCTGACGGTGCTTGAAAACCCTTTGCGGACGTGGCGGAATTGGTAGACGCGCACGTCTAAGGAGCGTGTGGCTTAGGCCTTGCGAGTTCAAGTCTCGCCGTCCGCATTTACTGTATTTTTCGATTGACTGCAATGAAAAAAAAATCAATTGCAGTAGTAATTATCTCTAATGGGCCTGGAGAATTATCAACGTGGGTAAGGCCAGTAGTTGATTATCTAAATAAAATAAATGATTCCTCGAGCAATATTGATAAATTAAATTTCTCAATAAGATTAGTTTTAGTACCATGTCCAAATGCTACTGGTAAAGAATATGAAGTCGCCAAATCATGGCGCAAATTTGAATTAGTTACTAAGGCAAAAACTTTTTGGAAATTGTTAATCAGGCCTTATCAATACGCAAAATGGCCTCAAAAAGGGATAGTTATTTTTCTTGGAGGTGATCAATTTTGGGGTGTTTTGTTAGCAAAAAGATTAGGTTATATCAACATCACATATGCTGAATGGATATCAAGATGGCCACGTTGGAGCAAAATAATTGCAGCAATGAATAAAAACGTAAAGAAAAGCATTCCCAAAGAATATAGATATAAATGTAAAGTTATTGGCGATTTAATGGCCGATATCAAGAATGATAAAAAAGTTGCTTTAAATCTTAAAGAAAAAAAGTGGATTGCTTTACTACCAGGTTCTAAAAAAGCAAAGCTCTCGGTAGGTATTCCATTCTTTCTTGAAATGGCTGATCATATTTATAAGAAAAATAATAATGTTAATTTAATTATTCCCGTAGCACCAACTACGAGTACAAGCGAATATTTATTCTTTCAAAGTAATAAGAATCCTATTACAAAAAATTATTCATCCAAAATAAAACAAATTAAACCAATAAAAAGTTCCGTTTTTGATTATGTTATTGAAACCTCGAATAATACAAAAATTTATTTAATTAATAAACATCCTTGCTATGAAGTACTTAAAAAATGTGATCTTGCAATTACCACAGTTGGAGCAAATACTGCGGAATTAGCTTCACTTACCTTACCAATGATAGTTGTCTTACCCACCCAACATTTGAATGTAATGAACGCTTGGGACGGTATTTTCGGAATAATTGGAAAGATTTCTTTTATCAATAAATTCTTCACTTATATAATTAAAAATTGGTACCTAAAGCAGAAAAAATTTTTTGCATGGCCAAATATAAAAGCTAACAAGTTAATTATTCCAGAAAGAATAGGCAACATTTCACCAAAACAAATTGCTAATGAAGCTATATTTCTAATGAAAAATAAAAAATATTTAAGAGAGCAAAAAGATAATTTATCAAAACAACGAGGACAAACCGGCGCAGTTAAAAAGTTAGCTTATATAATTTTTAATTCGATAAAAAGACTAAGTTAATTACAAAATAATTACCATGGATCATCAATTTCTAAAGATTCTGATTGATTATTTTCTGTGACTATTTTTTTCTCTTCAACAGGTTCAATATCTAAAGGTTCTTGTGACCTTTGAATCGGCCTCTTTGAAGCCCGATTAGAGATAGATGGCTTTTTAACAACAAATTCTGTCGTATTTTCATCATCAGTTTGATTATCTAATTGTTCAGAGGAGTCATTATCTAAATAAAGTTGTTTTTGAGTATTTATTTTTTCTTTTGCAGTTTCAATTTCTACATATTCAAGTTCTTCTTCATACTCTTCTTCTTCAATAAATTCTTCTTCTTTAATTTCTTCCATAAAATTATTTTGTTCTTCTGATTCAGAACCTGACAATAGCTGATTCTCCACTGGCACAAGATTTGCTGTATATCTATTTGCTTCCCTTTCTTCCCAAGAAGAACCTCCAACCCCAAGTTTCTCGAGTAAACCACTACTTAGTTGATTCAGTTTTTCCTCTGCGCCTTCATAAACAATTATTCTGTCAGTACCACTACTAACTATCTCATCTACAGGAATTTCCCAAGTACTTAAAACACCTTCACCTAAAAGAGGAACTCCTACTGCACCCATAACAAGAGAGAGTAAATCCCCCGTCTCAATGTCGAAAGAAAATCCAAGAACTCTTCCAAGAAGCTGACCGGATTCCGTTATTACCTGACAATTTATAACTTTCCCATATCTTTCAGGAGAAAAACCATCGCTCAAAGAATCTAAAGAATCCACTAAAATTACATCCCCGACCTGCTTTATGCTTTCAAGAGGCATCCATTTAGGTAAACCTGGCAAAAATCTTGTAAGAGGATTATCTCTAAGACCTAAAGCAACTACCTCTCTTCTATCAATATCAACAACAACTTCACCTACAACTCCTAATCTCCTACCAGTATCAGTAGTAATGACTTGGGTCCCCATAAGTTCCGACCTTAACCATAGACGCTCGCTAGGTACGGAATTTCGGCGATTATTATTTGTGGATGTGTTCGACAAACTCATTAATATCTTTTTGACATTCTGACGTAAAAATTTAAAAAAGTGTGATTATGCAGCATTTGGTAATCCAACAACTTGAGTATTAGCACCTCTTGCTTGAGCAACACCAATTGTTCGTTCAGATGAACTTATCATAGGTCTTCTGTGGCTTACGACTATAAATTGAGCATTTGATGACTGACTTGTTATTAATTTTGATAACCTTTCAACGTTAATACCATCTAAAAAACTATCTACTTCATCTAATGCATAAAAAGGAGAAGGCTTATATTTTTGCAAAGCGAATAAAAAACTTAGGGCCGTTAATGATTTCTCACCACCCGACATTGAAGCTAATCTTCTGACGTTTTTTCCTTTAGGATGAGCAACTAAAGTTAAACCTCCCTCCAAAGGAGCCTCTGGATTTTCGAGCTGAAGGAACCCATCTCCATCTGATAAATTGGCAAAAATCTCTCTAAAATGCTTATCAACCTCTACGAATGCCTGCATAAATGCTTCTTGTCGCATAGTTGAAACAGTTTCTATTCTTAATAACAACTCTGATCTTTCATTAGATAAAACTTCCAATCTTTCTATTAAATCATTTAATCTTTCTGTCAATTCCTCTAATTCATCTAAAGCTAACATATTTACCGGTTCTAAACTTTCCAATTTCGTATTAATTACAACGATCTCTGATTGTAATAAATCAAGAGTTATAGTTTCATATTCTCCAAAGCTGGGCAAAGGATCAGGCAGCTCTTTTTTATAATTTTCTAACTTGATAGTTTCGCTACGCATTTCCTCATTTAGGGAACTTATATCTCTTTCAAGATATTCCAACTTAAGGGTAAACTGATTGATTTCTTGTCTTTTATTGGAAATAGATGAATTCAACTCATCCCTTTTTCTTCTTAATATTCCAAGATCCTTTTCAAGTAGTGATTTTTGACCATCAAGACTCGCAAGCTCACTTTTATAATCATCTCTTTTCTTAATCCATTCATTATGGGCATTAGAAAGCTCTTTAACTGATTCTTGTAAATTCTTTTCTTGTAGAGATATTAGATTTAATTGATTATTTATACGTTCTTGATTTAGAACCAATTGATTCTTTTTATTTAATAATTCATCTTTCTCTTGAATCATTAGTTCAAGTTTTTTATCTAGCTTTTCGAAATCATTATTATGAGACATTAAAGAGGACGTTTGATTATCTTCATAATTCTTTTTAAGGATCATCGCCAATTCATCCAACTTTTCTTTAAATGGTTTTATTTCATTTTGAATACTATCTAACTTTTCATTTAATAAATGATTTTGAGAAGTAAGCTTATTTAGCCTCAAATTATTATCATCAATTCTTTTCATCGTAACTTTTAGAGAATTATTATTTACTTCAATTTCTTTATTGGATGATACGCAATCCTCTAATATTTCCCTTTGATTAAAATTTAGTTTATTCAAGTTATTAGTTTTATTAAAAATATCATTATCTGATTTCTTCAAAGCTTCTTCAATGATTGATAGTCTTTGTTTTATGGGGTGAGCCTCGTCAATATCATTATTGGTTCCGAACCTATAAGCAAGATCTTTATTAACTTTACTTCCTCCAGTAATTGCACCACTAACTTCCAATAGTTCTCCACTCAAAGTAACCATTCTGATTTTTTGTTTAGATAATTTCGCTGAATCTAAATCTGAAAAGACTGCTGTATCACCAAAAACGTATTTAAAAACATCTGCATAAACATCATCACAATCAATTAAATTAATAGCTTTATCAACAAATCCATTCTCTTTAAAATTCTCAAATCTTTTAAGCGCGAAATTTTTTTTATAAGTTTTAATTCTATTAAGTGGAAGAAAGGTTAATCTCCCTGCTTTCTTTTTTTTAAGAATTTCAATAGCTCTTGAAGCAATATTGTCATTTTCAACAACTATTTGTCCAAGTCTATTACCAGCTGCTATTTCCAATGCATATCTATTTTTTTCATTTACTGCACCCAATTGAGCAACATATCCATGTATCCCCTCTAAACCTGCCTCTAAAAGTATTCTTAATGCATATGATCCCCTAGTTTCATTTAGAGCCTCTTTTCTACTTTCACATCTTGATAAGTCTTTTTCAAGCCTTAATTGTTCGTTATTTAGCCTAAGTTTAGTTTTATTTAACAAATCTATTTCAATTTTTAAACTATCAATCTCAGATCTAATACTGCTCAAATTACGATTTTTTTTGTCCGTTGATTTTCCATTAATTTGATTAAATTCTGATAGTTTTTGTTTTTCTAACTTTAAAAGATCAGTATGAGATGATATTTCTTCTTTTTGAATATTAATTTGTATAATTTCCTCCTCAATATTCCTTTTACTAGATTCAAGAGGTTGTACTAAAGATTTGATATTTTCTAACTCATTATTGAGCTTTATACTTTGCTTTGAAAATTCACCTGATTCACCTGCAGCATCGGAAAGTTTTTTTCTAGATAGCTTATGTTTTAACGTTAAATCTTGAATCTCGATGTTTAATCTATCTAGATAATTATCATTAAAGTGCTCTTGTTGATTCTTTTCTAACTGTGTACTTTTTTTAGATATTGCAATACTATCCCGTTGATCTTGCAATTTAATGCCTTCCTCTTTATTAACAATTGCTATTCTTTCTAATTCCCTTAAATTAGAATTTATACTACCAATATCAGAATTGACTTTGATTAAGTTATCTTCTCCCTTTTCTTTTAATTCTGCAATCATGACTTTCATTGCCTCTTGCAATACTTGTATTTCTTTAATAAGAGATTCTTTTTGTTGATTAAATAAAAACTTACTTTTATCTAAGTCAATAGCTTTTTTCTTAATTAATTCAATATTTTGAACTTGTTTATCGAATAAAAGTACTTTTTCAATCTCCTTAATATGAAAAAGTTTTGCCTTTAACTCTTTATATTTTTTAGCTTTTTCACATTCTTTTTCAAGCTTTACTTTACTAGATTGCAATTCATTTTCTAAAATCTCGCATTTTTCTTGTCTTTCAAAAACATCATTAAGTTTTGAATGCGTTTGTTCAATTCTGCTATCAAAAAGAGCTACCCCTGCTAATTCATCAATGAGTGTTCTCCTTTCCTTATTATTCATTGATACTATTCTTGTGACATCTCCCTGCATCACAACATTACTGCCTTCTGGATCAACACTTATATCTCTAAGAACTCTCTGTATTTGTTGTAAAGTACATTGGCGGCCATCAGAAGTATAAGTCGATGCATATGATCCACCAGGCATTAGCCGCAATTTTCTGGCAACTACCCATTCTTTTTGATCTCTAGTAAGTGCAATATCATCTTCTTCTAAATCCAAAGATGGAACATCTTCCCTTGGCGACCAATCTTCAAGATTAAATCTAACAGAAACAAATGTTTCAGAAGATTTACCTTCTTTTACTTTCGAATTATTTATTAAATCTGGTAATCTCTCTGCTCTCATACCTCTACTATTTGCTAAACCTAAACAAAACAAAATTCCGTCCAAAATATTACTTTTCCCAGATCCATTTGGCCCAGTAACCACCGTAAAACCTTCTTCAAGGGGAATTTTTACACTTCCTCCGAAAGATTTGAAATTTTCAAACTCGACCTGATTGATGTATACCAAACTCAAGTCACAATAGCTAAGTAAGAATAGCTACTTTTCAAAAAATCTCAAGAGAATTATTAAGATTATTGCTAAAAACAAATTAATTATTTTTCGTTAATTGACAATAATTCCCTTTTATTATTAACAAACCTTTTAAGAATTTACCGTTCAATATAATTTTGAACTTTTGAGAATCTTGATTATGAGCAATATATGAGAAAGTTCCATGATCAATTCTTTTTACAAAACCTCTATTATTAGAAAGTTCATATTCAACTCTAGAAAGCCAGACCAATCTATGATTTGTTTGTTTTACTATTTTAATAAAACCTTTATTGAGTAATGGAATTTCGTGAAACTTCCAAGTAAAGCAATCTAATTTATCTTCAACAAGAAAATCATAGTGAATATCAATTAATTGACTATCAAGAATCTTATGTTCGAGTAAAACCCATCGATTCATTATCTAGTGCATCAATAAATTATTTTTTTCAATAATCAACCATTAAGATGAGTTAAAAAGTTAACTCAAATTAAAAAAGAACAAACCTAATTCCCAGCATCAGGAACAAACCTCAAAGCAATAAATAGCAAACTACCAGCTCCTGCAATAGCCGCTGCTACCAATCCAAAATCAGTTGGAATTGTACGAGATGCAAAAATAATTGCTGATAATGTAATATCCATGATGAAATAAAAAACTTAATTTAATAAAATCAGTAATAGCTTAACAAAACCTTATTACAGATCAGGGGAGATAAATGAAATGTAAATAAAATTTTATATGTCTATTATTTTATTATTAAAAACAATTCTAAATAGAAGGGTTTCAAATTAAGAAAATGCAGACTACTCTAAAAGAAATCAAGGTGGATTAATGGAATCTTTTCATCCTCCCAAAGAAGTTAAAGAACCAATTGATGATTCTGTGCTGCCACAGGAAAAAGGTATATCAGAAAAATGGTTACGTGAAACAATTGATAGTTTGATTCCGTTAATACAAGAAAAATGGCCTACTATTGCGCAACAAACTCTTGAAACTGCTAAGGGAAGTATTGATGATTTAGTTGGAGTAATAGCAAGTCATACTGGATCATCTGCTAGTGGTATTAAGAATCAATTATTTCAAATCATTGATTCAATTCAAGAAAATGATTGGGAGATTGCAGATAAAATAGAACCAATCGAAAGTCAATTAGAAGAGTTACTAGATGAACTGAACACTACATTAAGACCAAAAATAGAAACCCCAATTAGAAAAAAACCGATTTTATCTATTGCTATTGCTGCTGGTATAGGATTATTTATAGGTAGTTTAATTAATAGTAGAAATAAATAAATGGATAAACCCAAAAACAAAAACTTTGCTAATACAGCTTCAAGAATCTCTGCAATTGCAAGTTCTGTAATGGATTTGCATGTCAGGATAGCACTTCAAGAAGTGGATAGAG
The DNA here is from genome assembly GCA_003210235.1 of Prochlorococcus sp. AG-686-O05. Taxonomy (GTDB): domain Bacteria; phylum Cyanobacteriota; class Cyanobacteriia; order PCC-6307; family Cyanobiaceae; genus Prochlorococcus_A. Next base: position 13,445 of record QCVV01000012.1, read on the forward strand.
AAAAGAGAAGATTAATAAGCGGAGGGATATTTATTGCTATAGGTGGAATATTATTAATATTAGTTTTAATTTGTATTCATATTATTTGTTATCTCACTCTTAGCAAGTTTAATAATTGGGCCACAGAATATAATTTACTTTTAATAATATTTGTTGATTTATTTCTGGCAGGTTTAAGCTTAAAGCTTGGAGGAAAACTAGCTAAAGGACCTTATCTACCACAAACACTAGAGGGTTTGGGTAAAACAACAAAAGCAGTATTAGGTAAAAAATAAATTATCTTATTAAATATTTAATCCATCTACAATCAATACCTCCATTACTCACTGGTATTTTTAAAGAAGATTTCATTTTTAAATATCTTGTAAGTTTTGGATTACCACTTAGTAACCAGAATTCCCAACCAGAAAAATTTCTCTTCAAAAACTCACCCATATTCTCATACAAAGTAATTAATTCGTTTTCATCACCTAATTTTTTACCATAAGGTGGGTTACATAAAACTAATCCTTCTGAAGAATTAAATTGAATTTTTTTAAAATCATCATTTCGTAATTCAATATAATTTTCAAGTCCTGCTAGTTTTATATTGACTTTTGCTTGATCAAAAACATCTTTATTAATCTCACAACCAATAATTTTTGATAATTTCTCAAAGGTAATAACTTTTTTCTGAGCCTTGTTTTTCTCTTCAAGATAAATATTTTTATTGAAATCGAGCCAATTTTCAAAAAGATAAAATTGCTGAAATTTAAGTGGAACTTGTAAACTTTGATTAATAGCCTCTATTAAAAAAGTTCCTGAACCACACATAAGATCAACCAAAGGTTTAGTTCCGTTCCATTCAGTCATTTTTAATAATCCAGAAGCTAAATTTTCTTTAAGTGGAGCATTCCCAATAGCAGGTCTGTAGCCTCTTTTATGAAGACTTTCAAAACTACTCTGCAAGCTAAGAATCCCACGATCATTATTTAGATGTAAATGAATTACCAAATCAGGATTATCTAAAGAAATATTTGATCTTTCATTCCAAACAGATTGTTGTAGATCTGTAATTGAATTTTTAACCTCAAGAGCAGTGAAATGAGAATGACTTAAAGATGAAGTTCTGCCGGTAACTTGAACATTGAATGTTTTGTGAGAGGGTAACCATTTTAACCAATCAAATGAACCTCTTACTCCCTCATATAATGAAAGCCTGTCATAGCATACAAAACATGCCACTTCTCTATAAAAACGAAAAGCAACTCTAGAAAAAAAATGAATTCTATAGAAAGTGGCATAATCACATTCAAAAGAAACTGATCTTTTATACGTCTTAACATTAAATCCACCCAAATCGACAATTTCACTTGCTAAATATTTCTCTAAACCTTCAGGAGATGATGCAATTACTTTCATATAAATATTTAAAAAATTAATGAAATAACTATTCAATACTCATTTTGCCTGCCAGAATATAAATGTCCAATTGGACTAGGTGATCTCAACCGATGTTTCGGACAGCGGTTCGATTCCGCTCAACTCCATTTTCTTTTGGGGTTGTAATGGTTTCGACGGGGCGTAAGGAAGATGACTGAAGCCTGCTCGGTTAGAGCAAAAACACAAACGCTAACAAAATCGTTAGTTTCTCCCGTCAAACAGCACCAGTTGCTGCTTGATCTCATAGGAGATGGGGTGATATCAGCCTTATCAACCAAATGATCCAAGGAGCCTGGAAGGGCTCCACCATTTTAAATTGATCGAAATATGGTATTAGATAATTTGTTAATTTGTAAAATTTAGTTCAAGAGAATGTATTAGAAATTATTTTTTAGATTTTATGAGTATAAATACCGAGAAGATTAGAAAAAAATTATTTTAACGTATTAAAAATTCTCAATAACTAATGAGTACAAAAAATAACATAAATGACTTATTAGTAAACCTTAAACCTAAAGTTTTAAGGTTTACAGGCTCAAACTTCCCAACAGAACTTTGGAGCAATAATCAGATAAAAAAAATAAAAAAAATATCTGCATAAAAATTAATTTAATTCCTTTTTACAAACTTGAAAACGGATTACTCGGCATTTTTTTTAGACACTTTTTAGAGGCTTGTTGAAGCATTTCGAATTCTTCCTTATTTAGGTTCCATTTAAAAACGTTTGATATATCAATAACTTGAGACTTTTTCCTCATTCCTACAATTGGTATAGCCCCCTGATAACAACACCAATTAATAGCTACTTGAGCTTGTGACACTGATCTTGAGATAGCAATCTTTTTAAGACATCTCCTTAATTCAGAAGTTGATTTTTTATAGTTTTTAAAAATAAAATTTCGTAAAAAAGAATTTTGCTTGTCTCCATCTTTTTCAGGATCTATACATAGTATTCCAAAAGATAAAGGACTATAGGCTAAAAAATCAATATCATTATTTTTACAGACTCTCTTCACCTGAGTCTGTTTGTGGAAATCTGGAGATAATAAAGAGAACTGAATTTGAACACTTTTAATTTTCTTATCTCTTTTTGATAAAAATTGAATAATTTCATTTAATCTTTGGGGTCCAATATTTGATAATCCAATTTTAAAACTAAAACCTTGATCAATTAAATCGCAAAGATTATTTAATAATTGTAATTCTTGCCAAGGATTATATTTTGCAGTTGACCAATGTATTTGGACTATATCTAATTTATTATTTAATCTTTCTAAACTTTTGAGAAAGGGTTTTGTGAAGCCTTTATTACCAACTCTCCATGGATAAGGAGCAAGCTTTGTTGCTATTTGAATTCTTTTTTTTTGAAAAGAAGAAGTTTCTAGTAAAAATTTACCTAAAAGTTCTTCACTTCTACCATTAAGTTTTCCAGTTCCATAAGAATCTGCACTATCAATTAAGTTAAACCCTCTTTTTAACGCTTCCTTATAAGTCTCACGTAAATCATCATCATTACTAGTTTGATAGTCCCAAAAAATTTGATTTCCCCAAGACCATGTTCCTAATCCAATTTTTTTTTTCACTTACTATTTTTTTTTATTTAATTTTAAGATTACTTAAAACTATATATTCCACAAAAGATTATTTAGCAAATATAAGTTTTAAAACTTTTCAAATAATTACCTATTGACATTAAGAAATTATTCTCCAAAGTAAAGAAAATATTAGTAAAAAATTGTTTATTACTGTTTGTGGCCAAAAAGGAGGTGTTGCTAAAACTTGTACAAGTATTCACCTTGCAAGTGTATGGCATTCTGAAGGCAAAAAAGTATGTATAGTTGATGCTGACAAAAATCGATCAGCATTAGCCTACTCATCCAGAGGAAATCTTCCATTTCCCGTTTTTCCAGTTAGTTCTGCCGCAAAAGCCTCAAGATCTTCCGAAATTGTTATTACTGATGGGCAAGCAAGCAGTGATACAGAAGAACTTAAACATCTTGCATACGGATCAGATTTAGTGATTCTACCCACAACCGCAAAAGCAAGGTCTGTTGAATTAACTGTTGAATTAGCCAACTTATTAAATACACTAAAAGTTAACCATGCAGTCGTAATTGTAAAAGTAGATTTCAGACAACAAAAAGCAGCTCAACAAGCTAAGGCAGCGTTAAAAAATTTCGGTCTACACGTTTTTGATACATTTATTCCTTTACTTTCAGCCTTTGATAAAGCAGAAGCATCTGGAAAGCCAGTATTTGAAGCTGTAGACGATTTAGGAAGATCAGATCCTCGTCGAATGACGGGCTGGTCTGCCTATTGTTCCATTGCATCTCAAATTCCATGCCTGATTTCGAAGCACTCATCCGACACCAACAACTTAAACAACCAACAACTAATCAGCGCCTAAAAGTAGTTGATTCTCCTGATTTTGAAATAGAAAATGGAGAAAACTCACAAATCATTCAACCCAAGATATTTAACTATTTTATTGGAAGTTTTATTGGTTCTGTAATAGGAACTATTTCAATCCTCTTTCTTTATATAAACGAATATTTACCTATTGAGCTGCTTAAAATTAAGTAGTTTATTCGCTGTTGATCCACACTATTGGTGTTTTAATTATGCACCTATAGTAGATTGACTGCTATAACTGACTCCTACAATACCTCTTCAAATCACAATTAGATCACACTCATCACATTTAGATCACACTTTATGGATCTAAACTTTGACGTGTTAGTGATATCAATAACATTTTGTTATGAATTAGCACTTAAATCACGAAGTCATCTCACTTCACTAATTGTTGTATAAGGTGGATTGAAAAACTTTAATTGATTCCTTTTTCAAATCTCCATAAAAATATTTTTTCTAAAAATTGTAAATTTTAACATTATATAACTTTTTATCTTTTATAAAATTAGAATAAAGAATATTTTTAAAACTATTTTTATGTCGGGTTTATTAAATGCCTTTATTGGTACGCCGATTGTTCTAAGCATAATAACTTCATTAATTATTCTTTTATTTGGAGGAAAATCATTTGGTTATATAGTTGCAATTGTATTTCTTGGCTTCTGGTTCAAAATGGTTTTTAAAGGTGGAGGGAAAAGAGCAGAAAATGCCTTTGAGAAATTCAAAGATACTCTCATGAAGGATGAAAAAATAATTGAGCAAGGAATTGATACTCGGCCTTTTGGCTTGTTATCGAGAAGGAAAATATTTGCAGTCACAAACTCAAGAGTAATCGAAATGAATAGAGGGATATTGGGAGGATACAAAATGAGAGACTTTCAATGGAAAGATTTGAAGGATGCAGAAGTGCATGAAAATATTTGGCCATCTTTATGTGGATCAACACTATCTTTTAAATCAAATCTCAAAAAAGATTCCTTAGATTTCAATATTGAAGTTTATCCTCAATCAAAAATAGCAACATCCGCATATAAACATGCTCAAATGGAAGAACAAGCATGGGAAGAAAAGCGAAGAGTCCGAGCAATGGAAGAACAAAGAGCTCAAGCTGGCGGAATCATGATTGGTAATCAATCTAGTCCCTCTACAAAAGTTGAATCAAATGCTGAAGTTGACATTACAGATCAACTTTTGAAATTAAAAAAACTTCTTGATGAGGGCGTTTTAAACGATGCAGAATTTCAAGAAATGAAAGCAAAATTACTTTCTAAACAAAGTCAGAATTTTTAGAAAATATTTCGCAATAATCCTCTTAAATCAGTTTTTTATTGATTTATTAGCTATTTAACCATTAAAAAGTCATATATAGACTCAATATATTAAGGCAAATGAAATGATAGAAAATAAGGAATTTCTTTAATTTTAGATCGCACTTTTAAATCACACTTCGGCCGCACTAGAAAATAAAAATAAAGAAATAGTCACAAAAATACAATGTTACCAATGGTTCTTCAAAACTAAATAATCATCTTGTGTATTCGCAATTGATTTAAACATACAAGGTAAAAGGTAGTTATAGCAATAATTCTCAAGAATTAGATTAGTGTTTTATTAGTGTTTTATGCATTTTCGAATTCGCTGAGATCTCAAGCAGCGCAATCGATCTCAATTAAGTCGTATATTCGCTATTCATAAATACTTTAATCCCAATCAAAGTACCGCAAAGGATTTGAAGAAATCAAAAGTGTAAGCAATATTTTCTCACTTCTTCAGATTGCAGTATTGATTTACTGTTTTATGGATAAGTGTAAGCAAAATGTAAGCATTTGATATAGATACCCCAGATCTATTGCTATAACTACATTTAATACCTAAGTTGTATATTCACTATTTATTTCAACGTACTTTTTAGACAAATCACAACCCCAAGCAGTTCCTTTTTCTATGCCAGAATTAAGATTAAGAGCTATAGATACTATATCCTCAACTAAATATTTACCATTCATTTTTGTTCGCATGTAATTGGAAACTCTGTTGGCATCATATTTATGTAAATTACCCTTTTTCAAAATCTGAAAGTCTCCAATATATAAATCAACAAGATCTAATTTAAAATCAATTCCAGAGTTACCTGCAGCTGAAATAATTCTGCCCCAATTTGGATCACAACCATGAATTGCAGTTTTTACCAATGAAGAATTACATATAGATTTAGCCATCTTTATTGCATCTGAATTGTTCTTTGCCCCCTCAACCAAAACCTCTAACAAGCAATTTGCACCTTCTCCATCTCTAGCGATATTTTTTGCCAATCTTTGGCATACAATATCAATTCCTGCTTGAATCTTTGGTAAAAATTTCTTATCAATTTTTTTTCCTGAATTTATTCCAATAAAGGCATCATTAGTACTTGTCTCTCCATCCACAGAAATAGCATTAAAAGACTTTTTAACACCAATAGAAATCATCTTATCCCAATCTTCTTTATCAACACCAACATCACATGTAAGAAAGGCTAACATTGTAGCCATATTTGGATAAATCATTCCTGATCCTTTTGCCAATCCAGATATCTTTACCTTTCTACCTTCAATAAATGATTCTATAGTTATTTTTTTATCAACTAAATCAGTAGTTAAAATAGCTTCTGCAGCATTCTGTAAACTATTTGTTTTTAACTCCTTGACCAAATTAGGTAAATTATCAATTAAATTTTTTATTTGAATGGGTATACCAATTACACCAGTTGAGCACATTAAAACTTCTTCTTCATTTATTCCTAATAATTGCGAGACCTCCTTAGTCGCAATCAAAGTATGTTTAATACCAAAATCACCTGTACATGCATTTGCTTGTCCGGAGTTAATTAATATTGATCTTATATGACCTGAAGACTTTTTAATCCTTTGTTCACATATATCTACGCAGGATGCTCGGACTATTGATTGTGTAAACAGACCACTACAAATGCTATCTTCTGGGGCTAATATTAAAGCCAAGTCTTTTTTCTTAGAATCTTTTAATCCTGCAGCGATGCCTGCAAAAGAAAAACCATCAGGGGTTTCCCCATTACTCACAAATGACCAATTACTCTTAATCTGAATCAATCTTTTATATAAATTAAACTCATAATAACTATTCTTTTCATTAAAACACTGCCATATAGATTCTTATTAAATTTATGAGCATCCAACCAAAATTAAAAAATAAACAGCGAAGAATAGGACTTACTGGAGGTATTGCAAGTGGGAAATCTACAATAGCTAACTACATAAAAAAATATAAAGACATTCCAATATTAGATGCAGATCAATATTCAAAAGAACTAATCAAGCCGAAAAGTAATAACTATGAAAAAATTTTAGCTCATTTTGGACCTCAAATAGTTGATAAGTATTCTTCAGGAAATGAAATAAACAAGGCATTATTAAAAAAGATTATTTTCGAAAAATCTATACATAGAACATGGATTCAAAATCTTCTTCATCCATTAATTAAAGAAAAAATGATAGAAAAATGTAATCAATTTGAAGAAAATAAAATTTTACTTTTAGTTATCCCTTTACTATTTGAAGCAAAATTTACGGACCTTTGTACTGAAATATGGTTAGTAAAGTGTCCAAGAGAAATCCAAAAAAAAAGACTTATGAAAAGAAATAAAATCGGTAATAATGCAGCTGATAAAATCATAAATCTTCAATTAAGTTTTGAAGAAAAATCTAAATTTTCAGATGTAATTTTAGACAATTCAGATGATCAAAAGTTATGGATAAATACAATACAAAAACTTTTCTAGAAATTAACTATTGAGTTTTTCTGAAATGAGTTTATTAGCAAGTTTGGGATCTGCTTTGCCTTGTGTTTTTTTCATAAGCTGCCCTACGAAAAAACCAAGGAGTTTAATTTTTCCCTCCTTAAAAGACTTAACTTCCTTAGGATATTCAATAATAAGTTCTTCAATAATTGGCAAAATACTTGCAGAATCAGATATCATTGCCAAGCCTTTTTCTTCAACTACTTTTTGTGGAGAAATATTGTCCTTAATTAATTCTGGTAAGATTTCTTTTGCTATTTTTCCGCTAATCACTTTTTTAGCAATCATATTAATCATCTCTGCAAGGTTATTAGGGCTAAGCTTTAAGTCAGCAAAGCTTTGTTTATTTAATTTCAAATAACCAACAATATCACTAGTTATCCAATTTGAAGCAAGTTTAGGATCAGCACCGTTTGCTACAGTCTCTTCAAAAAAGTTTGCCATAAAAACTTCATCTGAAATAACTCTCGAATCATATGGTGACAAGCCTAATTCTTTAACATATTTTTGTCTTTTCTTAGAGGGTAATTCAGGCAATTCATTAAGCCATTTATCTTTTTGTTCTTTTGATATTTCAATTGGTCCAAGATCAGGATCTGGGAAATATCTATAATCACTACTACCCTCTTTTAATCTCATACTTTTTGTTAATTGCTTAGCTTCGTCCCATAGCCTAGTTTCTTGATAAATTTCACCTCCATTCTCATATACATCAATTTGCCTTTCTATTTCATACTCACAAGCCTTTTGAATAGCAGAGAAAGAATTCATATTCTTTATTTCAACTTTGGTACCAAAAGGGGAATTAGGTCCTCTTCTAACTGAAATGTTTACATCACACCTGAGTGAACCCTCTTGCATATTTCCGTCTGAAACACCAAGATACCTAACAGTTCTTCTTATTTCTGAAGCATATTCTGAGGCCTCTCTCCCTGTCCTAATATCTGGTTTACTTACGATCTCAACGAGTGCTATACCTGCACGGTTGTAGTCAACCAATGAATATTTAGAACCAGCCAATCGATCGCTTCCTACATGAACTAACTTACCAGCATCTTCTTCCATATGAAGTCTTTCTATACCAATTTTTTTTAAATAAGTTTCTTTATCTTTTTCTGCTATTTCAACTTCTAACCAACCATTCTCTGCTAAGGGTTCATCAAATTGTGAGATTTGATAATTTTTAGGCAAATCAGGATAAAAATATTGTTTTCTATCAAATTTACAATGTTCTGCAACATTAAGATTTAAAGCTAAAGAAGTTTTTACTGCATATTCTAAAACAGTTTCATTTAAAACAGGGAGTGTTCCTGGTAACCCACAAACAACAGGATCTACATGAGTATTAGGTTCATCTCCAAAAGCAGTTGATGCAGATGTAAATATTTTACTTTTAGTATTAAGCTGGACATGGGTTTCTAAACCAATCACAGCTTCCCAAGGTTCTAAATTTTTCATTATTAAATAATCCTTTCTTAATCTTATTGGATATAAGGTAAAAGGGGATCAAAACATACTTAAAATTATAAGAATAATTAAATGAAATCAGAAACTAAAAATTCAATTTTAATTATTGGTGGGGGATTAATAGGTTTATCTATTGCTTATGAATTTGCACGTAATAAATTCAAAGTTGAAGTTTTAAGCAAAAATAGAAGCGAATCTGCGGGATTCGTTGCAGCAGGAATGCTAGCCACCCATGCTGAAGGACTTGAAGATGAATTATTCATATTTGGACGACAAAGTCAAAATTTAATTCCGGAATGGATTAAAAATATAGAACAAGATAGTGGCATTGATTGTGGTTTAAAAAAATGTGGAATAGTAGTACCCTTTGAAAATATTAAAAAATTGAAGAAATTCAAAACTTATCAATATGGAAAATATTTAAATCAGAAAAACCTGAGGAAAGAAATTGTTGGAATACATGCCAATTGGGAGCATGGATTACTTTTTGAACAAGACGGTCAAATAGATAATAGAAGGAGACTTATGCGTGCTCTTGAGCGTGCATGTTCTTTGCATGGTGTTAAGTTCCAAGAAGGAGCAGATGTAAAAGAATTGATATTAGAAAAGAATAAAATTCTTGGTGCAAAAGTTTTAAATGCTACAGGGGAAATAAAAAATATTTTTAGTGAAAAAGTAATTTTATGCTGCGGTGCTTGGAGTAAAAAAATTTTACATAATCTACCCATCTTTCCTGTAAAGGGACAAATGATGTCAATACAGGGTCCAGAAAATTCTATTAAAAGAGTTCTTTTTGGTCATAATACTTATTTAGTCCCTAGAGATGATGGTCTTATAGTTGTTGGTGCAACGGTTGAAGATAAGGCTGAATTTAATCAAGGAAATACTCCAACGGGAATAAATCAACTTCAGGAAGGTATTAAATCTTTATTACCAGAAGCATTGAACTGGCCACAAATGGAACATTGGTGGGGATTCAGGCCTTGTACACCTGACTTCAAGCCGATAATTGGCAAATCAGACATTTGCAATCTTTATTTAGCTACCGGTCACTATAGAAATGGAGTACTCTTTTCAGCAATTACAAGCGATATTATGTTCAAATTAATTCTAGAAAAAACTCTTAATAATATTGAGACTAATTTTCTTAAAAAATTTAGTTTCAATAGGTTTTTAATTTAAATTTCATTAATTCTCTGCTCGCCATTCAGAATCAGAAGTCTCCCAATCACATATTTCATGTTGATCAAACCACAAATTAATTTCAAATTTCGCTGTTTCTTCTCCATCTGAACCATGAATTATATTTCTACCTATATCAATAGCTAAATCTCCTCTTATAGTGCCAGGTTCAGCCTCAAGAGGTTTTGTAGCTCCAATTAATTTTCTTGCGCTTAAGATCACCCCTTCTCCTTCCCAAATCATCGCAACCACAGGACCACTTGATATAAAGTCGACCAAATCCTTAAAAAAAGGTCTCTCTCTATGTACCCCGTAATGGTCTTGAGCAATTTGCTTTGATGGAATTAATTGTTTTAAACCTACCAATTTAAAGCCTTTTTTTTCAAACCTTCCAA
>QCVV01000013.1 GCA_003210235.1 Prochlorococcus sp. AG-686-O05
CTGATGAAGAAATTGAACTTGCTAGAAAAATAGCTGATCTACTTCAACTTGAAGAGTTGGCCACACAATTCGAGTCTGAGAAGGGAAATTTCCCTTCGGTTAGAGAATGGGCTGAATTAACAGACATGCCTCTTTCTAAATTCAGAAGAAGACTTCTCTTAGGGAGAAGAGCTAAGGAGAAAATGGTTCAATCTAATTTAAGATTAGTTGTCTCCATTGCTAAGAAATATATGAATAGAGGGCTATCTTTTCAAGATTTAATACAAGAAGGAAGCTTAGGTTTAATAAGGGCTGCAGAAAAATTTGACCATGAAAAAGGTTATAAATTTTCTACTTACGCCACTTGGTGGATTCGTCAAGCGATAACCCGTGCGATAGCAGATCAAAGTAGAACTATCAGATTACCCGTTCACTTATATGAAACAATTTCTAGAATAAAAAAAACTACCAAAGTTCTTAGTCAAGAATTTGGAAGAAAGCCTAGCGAAGAAGAAATAGCTGAGAGTATGGAAATGACAATTGAAAAATTAAGATTTATAGCTAAAAGTGCTCAACTCCCAATTTCGCTAGAGACGCCAATAGGGAAAGAAGAGGATTCAAGGCTTGGAGACTTTATAGAGGCTGATATTGAGAATCCAGAACAAGATGTATCTAAAACTTTATTGAGAGAAGATTTAGAAGGAGTTTTGGCCACTCTAAGTCCAAGAGAAAGGGATGTTCTCAGACTGCGATATGGAATAGATGATGGAAGGATGAAAACTCTTGAAGAGATAGGGCAAATTTTTGATGTTACAAGAGAAAGAATTAGGCAAATAGAAGCAAAAGCTCTGAGAAAGCTAAGACATCCAAACAGAAATGGTGTTTTAAAAGAATACATTAAATAAAAAAGTTAAATATAATTTTTCGGCTTTGAAAAGTTAGCAAATATTATCTTAAAATAAATGCGACTTTATCTTAAACTAATCAAACCAATATTTAATGACTAAATTTAAATTAAAGATAGCTAGTAGAAGAAGTAAATTAGCCATGGTTCAAACACTATGGGTTAAAGATCAATTAGAAAAAAATATTCCTAACTTGGAAGTATCGATAGAGGCCATGGCAACTCAAGGTGACAAAATTCTTGATGTCGCCTTAGCAAAAATAGGAGATAAAGGACTTTTCACAAAAGAACTTGAAGCTCAAATGCTTGTAGGACATGCCGATATTGCAGTGCATTCATTGAAAGATTTACCTACTAATTTACCTGATGGACTCACATTAGGATGTATTACAAAAAGAGAAGACCCTTCAGATGCTTTAGTAGTTAACAAAAAAAATAAAATTTATCAATTAGAAAGTTTACCTCCAGGTTCAATAGTTGGAACAAGTTCCTTAAGGAGACTTGCTCAATTAAGATATAAATTTCCGAATCTTGATTTCAAAGATATTAGGGGGAACGTTATTACAAGAATAGAAAAACTAGATTCAGGAGATTTTGACTGTATTATTCTGGCTGCAGCGGGTTTAAAAAGATTAGGATTTGAATCAAGAATCCACCAAATTATTCCTAATGAGATTTCCCTCCATGCCGTTGGGCAAGGTGCTTTAGGCATTGAATGTAAATCTGATGATAAAGAAGTTCTCAAAATTATAAGTGTCCTAGAAGATAAGGTCTCCAGCCAAAGATGTTTAGCCGAAAGATCTTTTTTAAGAGAACTTGAAGGAGGATGTCAAGTTCCTATAGGAGTTAATAGTAGTATTCAAAATGATGAAATAGCTCTAATAGGAATGGTCGCATCTATTGATGGGAAAAGACTTATTAAAGATAAATCGATAGGAAATATTAAATATCCAGAGGAAGTTGGTAAGAAATTAGCTGAAAAGCTAAAACTAAAGGGTGCTGATAAAATTCTTTCGGAAATATTTGAACAATTTAGAGAAAAATAATATTTGGTTAATCAACTAATTTAGGTTCAATTTCTTTTTGGTATCTAGATTCACAATCTTGAATTACTTTTACAGCTTCTTCAATTCCATAAAAGCCATTAACAGTACATGTCCCTGGTTTTTTTAGATCTTTATAATGTTCCCAATAATACTTGGTCTCATTAAGCCAATGTTCCCCAAGATCCTCAAAAGTATGAATATGATCCATTCTCTTATCATCCGATAGGACAGCAATTACTTTGTCATCAACTTCTCCTCCATCATCAAATTTCATCACTCCAATTATCCTTGACTCTACGATTGACCCTGGCACTAGAGGTTCTGTAACACCAACTATTTCAACATCAAGAGGATCACCATCCTCATCCCAAGTTCTTGGAATACATCCATAGGCGAAAGGGTATGCAAGTGATGAATAACCAACTCTATCAAGTTTCAAATGTCCAGTTTCAGTAATTAACTCATACTTATTTATAGTATTAGAGTTTAACTCGACAATTGTATTAACGACTGATTTTGTATTGTCTGTAAAAGCATCTAAAATATGCAATAAATTCGGAGTAACTCTACTTGGAGGTTGATTAAGGTTTGCCATCAAAAAATTATTTTTATTTATCCTACATCCTTACACTCAATCAAATTCTAAATCGTAAATTTTTAGCAGAAATCTTTTATTTTCGATCTCAAATGATTAACAAAGTACTTTGAAGTTAGTTCTTCTCCTGTGACATCTCTCACTAGTTTCATAGAGTTAACAGATCTTCCATAGCTATGAATATTATTTTTTAACCATAAAATTATTTTTTCATATTCTCCATCTTCAACTAAATTATCAATTAATCCTATTTCCTTTTCCATTTGTGAAGAGATTTGTGCACTTATAAGATGACCTAACAAGTATGAAGGGAAATATCCAAAGGCTCCTTCACTCCAATGAACATCTTGCAAACAACCTTCTGCATCATTCGATGGTCTAATTCCTAACAGTTCCTCATATCTTTTATTCCATTCTGATGGAACATCTTTCGCTTGTAGATCTCCTTCAATTAAATCTATTTCAAGTTCAGTTCTAATTAAAATATGCAACCCATAGCTTAATTCATCTGCCTCAACTCTATTTAAGCCTGCTTTCAAATGGTTAATAGATTTCCAAAGTTCAAAATGGTTATTTAAAGAACAACCCTCAGAAACAAAATGTTTAAAAAACCTTTTAGAAAAAGATTTTGATTTAACTATCCTATTTTCCCAAAATAAAGATTGGCTTTCATGAACACCCATTGATGTTGCTTGACCCAAAGGCCAAGCAAACCATTGATGACTCTGAGATGGCAAACCCTGCTCATAAATCGAATGTCCCCACTCATGCGCAGTAGCTAGAAAACTCGATAAGGGCTCCCCTTTTACAACTCTAGTAGTAATCCTATAATCTTCTGGGCCTAAAGTAATAGAAAAAGGATGGGGAGATTTTGCAACAACAACTAAATCTTCATCTCTCCCAAATTCATCAAGTAATTTAGAACATAAATTTTGCTGAGATTTAGGACTTAAATTCCAGTGATATTTTTCTGATTTATTGAGATCATTTATTAGAGATGGGATAGTTTCTTTAAGTGGCTGGAAAATTTTATTTAACCACTCCAGAGTTAAATCAGGCTCAAAAGGCTGAGCTAAAGTTTCCCAAGGTGTGTATTTATCTGATATTTGTTTTGTCTCTTCAATACGTAATTTGATCAACTTTTTAAAAATTGGTAAGAAAATCTCAAAATCTGATTTTCTTTTAGCTTCTTGCCAACTTTCATAACCTTTGGATTTAGCTTTAGCAAGTGCTTCAACTAACTTAGGATCTAAATTTTTTTGCCTATTAAATTCTTTGATTAATAATTCAATGTTTCTTTTTTTACTTTGAATAATTTCTTGACTTAATGATTTTTCTAAGCCATCCTGAAACTCATCCTGAGCAGCTTTAATTAAATCTGAAAACTCTTCAGAGGAATTTCTTTTATGCAGTATTTTCGCGATATACGTAAGTTGTTCAGATCTCCAAGACGCTCCTTTCTTGGGCATACCCGTATTTTGATCCCAATAAAGAGTACTCTGTATTGAGCCTAATATTTGAGTTTCTTTTAAATAAGCTCCAAGCTTATTCCATTCTTTGTCAACCAAAAATAATTAACTTAATTATTTATTATTTTAAGACAAAAATATTGCACTAAGTATAAAATTATCAAACTATATTAATAATTAGGATATTAATTATTAGGACTTTAAATATTTATGGATCAAATTTTCTCAAAATTAAACTTCATAACCAACGGAGATGGTTTCACTGATATTACTGACGATTTAAATTTATTCATACAAAAAAATAATTTTGATTCAGGAATTTTTTGCTTAACCTCACTACACACAAGTTGTAGTTTGACTATTAATGAAAATGCTGATCCAAATGTTCTTAAGGACCTAGAAAAGTTCATTAAATCTATAGTTCCGTACAACTGTTATACCTCGTTATCAAAAGGAAGAGAGGAGATATATTATGAACATTTTCAAGAAGGAGAGGACGATATGCCAGCTCATATTAAAACTGCTTTAACAAATACTAATTTGTCTTTAAGCTTTCAAAAAGGGAGACTAATACTTGGCACTTGGCAAGCAATTTATTTGTGGGAACATCGATTTAGTACAAAAAAAAGAAGTATAAGTGTTCATATTATTGGGGAAAAAAGTTCAAGTATCTATAATAGTAATCTGTCACAATAAATATCTATGAAACCATACCTTTTACAAAATGAGGAATTAAAAGAACTATCTGCAAAAATACGAGGATGGGGAATTATGGCAAATCATATTGAAAGAGAATTTAATTTTAGTAATTTTATAGAAGCCTTCTCCTTTATGACAAAGATTGCCTTAATTTGCGAAAAATATAACCATCATCCCAATTGGGAAAATGTCTATTCAAAAGTAATAATTAAACTAAGTACCCATGATCTTGGAGGTATTACTAATTTAGATCAAACAATCGCCTCAGAAATTAATGATATTTTCGAAAAATAATTTACAATTTAATAAACCATACAAGTTTAAAAAATAATCATCAAAATGTCAGGAAATTTAATCCCTATTACTATTATTAGTGGATTCTTAGGTTCAGGTAAAACTACACTTTTAAATCACATTTTAAAAAATCAAGTTGGTATTAAAACTGCTGTTTTAGTTAATGAATTTGGAGAGATAGGAATTGATAATGAATTAATTATAAAAACTGCTGAAGATATGATCGAATTAAATAACGGATGCATTTGTTGCACAATAAACGGAGAATTATTGAACACTGTTTCCAAAATATTAGATAGACCTGAAAAAATAGATTATTTAATTGTTGAGACTACTGGACTTGCAGATCCACTGCCTGTAGCAATGACTTTTGCAGGGGGTGATCTTAGAGAAAAAGTAAGATTAGATTCGATTATTACTCTTATTGATGCAGATAACTTTGATTTTGATTTAAAGAACTCTAGTGTTGCATATTCACAAATTTTATATGGTGATATCTTACTACTCAATAAATGTGATTTAGTAAATGATACACATTTAAAAAAAATAGAAAGCCACATTAATGGTATAAAAAAAGAACCAAGAATTTTGAGATCGATCAATAGTGAAGTTGGTTTGCAAACAATAATGAGTGTGGGACTTTTCGAAACAGATACTTTTCAATTTAAAGAGAAGATAAATAAGAATGAAGATTCGCATGATCACTCTTCCCATTCACATGATCACTCTTCCCATTCACATGATCACTCTTCCCATTCACATGATTTAATTAATAATATTGAGGGATTTACATCTATTTCTTTTGAGACGGATGAACCATTTTCTTTAAGAAAGTTTCAGAATTTTTTAGATAATCAAATCTCACAAAATGTATTTAGAGCTAAGGGAATTTTATGGTTTATGGAAAGCCAAAGAAAACATGTTTTTCATTTGTCTGGTAAACGTTTTTCTCTTGATGATTATGAATGGGAAAATGAGAAATCAAACAAAATTGTTTTAATAGGAAAAGACTTAGATCATCAAACTATTAAGAATCAACTTGATTGTTGTAGATTTAATTCTAAAGACGAATCATAATAAAGTTTTATTTAATATTTGAAAATTTTTAATAAACAACCAAAGATATTTTTATCAGATTTAAAGCCTTTAAATATTGCTTCTTTTATAGTTGCATTTATAGTGATAATTCCAATTTTTAATTTTTTAATTGAGGGAATAGATTTTATTTTAGGTGGGAGTTTTTCTTTAGGTATTGCAGGAAGAAAAGAAATATTTGGCACATTAAAACTTTTAATACTGGTTAGTTTTTTTGGAGGTAGTTTAGGGACTTTAAATGGTTGGTTACTTTCAAATTGCGAATTTAGATTAAGGAAAACTCTTCGTATTTTTCAACTTATTCCACTAGCAACTCCTGCATATTTGTTAACTGCAGTTTTACAGGATTTAGGAAGCATTTTGGGATATCAAATAACTGGTTTTTGGTGGGGAGTTCTTATACTTTCAATTACTACTTACCCTTATGTTTTCTTACTTGCTAATGAAAGTTTTAATAAATTTGGAGTTAATCAAATTAATGCTAGTAGAGGATTAGGAGTTGGACCATGGGGCAGCTTTTTTAAAATTGCTCTTCCGATGGCTCTCCCAGCATTAATAACTGGAATCAGTCTTATGTGTATGGAAGTTATGAATGAATTAGGAACTGTAGAGTTGTTAAATATTCCAAGTATTTCTAAAGGAATAACTGAGAATTGGATAATTGAAGGTAATCCTAAGAGCGCGATTGGATTATCGTTAGTTGCCTTGATAATAGTTTTTACTTTAATTTTATTTGAAAAATTTTCAAGAAGGAATACAAAACGTTGGAGTGAAAATCCTGCATCATTAAGTTCTCTGGGATTTGAATTAAAAGGAAAGAGATCTTACTTAGCTGTTTTGGTTACATTATTACCTCCATTCTTTTCTATTGGAATTCCGTTTTTTTGGTTTCTGTTAAATATTGATCAGTTAAAAAAAGGATTCACAATAGAAATTATATCTCTTACTTTTAGAACTATTGGCCTTGGATTAATTGCTGCAATAGTAACATTGATTTTCTCTTTAATATTAACGCTAGCTAATCGTCAGAATAAGAACTTAATTATTCGAGTTATAACATTCCCTGCTGGTATTGGATATGCAATACCAGGTTCGGTATTAGCTATATCATTAATTACTATTTCTAGTTCAAAGTTCTATTTTATGGCTGTATTCCTTCTGATCTGGGGTTATGTAGTTCGTTTTTTAACTATTTCTAAAGGCACTCTTGATTCTGGGTTTGAAAGAATATCTCCCAGCCTTGATGAGGCGGCAAGTGGACTAGGCTCAAATTGGCTTAGCATTATCAAAAAGATACATATTCCGCTTTTAAAAGGACCTATATTTGTTGGATCACTTTTAGTATTTGTAGACACCATTAAGGAATTACCAATTACATTTATTCTCAGACCTTTTGACTTTGATACCTTATCTGTAAGGATATATCAATATGCTGGAGATGAACGAATGGCAGAAGCTATATTACCTGCACTCTTTATAACAGTCTTAGGAATAATTGCCTCAAGCACGTTAATTCCAAGCTTAGAAAAAAAGAACTAAATTCTTTTTAAAAGTTTTCTTAATATGAAAGGTAGACCTAAAAACAAATCTGCCGAGGTAGATATCAATCTAAAATAAATTAAACTTACAAAAATTATGTTTTGCGGAATATTTTTTCCAACAAAAAAAAGAAAACAAGCCTCAAATACACCCACGCCTCCAGGGGCTGTTGGCACTATCAATCCAATAGCCCAAGACAAACAAAAAATTACTAATAAATAAAAAATACTAAATTGATTTTCCAAATTAACTACATAAAAGCAAATAATAAATCCAGCAAATTTTGATAATACAAAAAGAATTTCTATCAGTAAAGCTTTCGCAGGAAAGAAAGAAATAATTTTTATTCTTTCCTCGAATCGATACTTTACATTATTAAATTTTAAAGAACTAATAGTTTTAATTTTTAAGATTTCTAACCTTCTCAAAATGAGGTAAATTAATTTTCTATTCAGAAAGACCAACGGTATGAGTAGTAAAAAATAAATTGGGGAAAAAATTATGCCAACTGAAGCCAATAAGAATGATGAACACAACATAAAATAAGGTTCAATTAATGTCGAATAAAAAGCCAGTTGAGGATTACTAATATCCTTTAGAAAATTGTATCTTTCAAAAAAATGCCAAATTCCTCCAGGTACGTATTTAAGAACATTCGTAAGTACATAAAAGAAAATTAAATTAGTTTTAGTTTTAGTTTTAGTTTTACCAAACCAAATAACTATATTTTCCCAAGCTATCGCATTCAAAAAAATACTTAGGATACAAAACAAAAATGATAAACATATATATTTTCCATTCCTAGCAAAATCTATATTGAATGATATTTGATTAAAATTTTTTAAGAAATAAAAACAGAAATAAGATAAGCTTAAAAGAAAAAAAAGTTTCTTCAAGATTGTTAAGTTAATATTATTTAAAAGCTTTATAAAAGATATTTTTTGCATATAAAATCTTATTCCCAATCTTCTAAAGCTTTAAATTCTCTGCAAGATTCATTAATGATATTTTTTACTTCTTGAGCAGTTTTATTATTCTCAATTTGCAATCTTAAAATTTCATCATTCTCTGGTTTCATATAAATAGTTCCATTAGGTTTCATTGATTGTTTAAACTTAATTTTCCCAAAATTTGTTAAGCACACCCCCTTTCTTCTTAGTAAAACCCACCTCGATTGCTTTCTTTCTCTAAATCCTATAGTAGTAGAATATTGGAACCACAATTTCCTGAAATACTCTTGTTTTTCAATAGGTAAGATAACTTGGAGAGAAAAACCTATTCGGTTTTTTTTCATATTAATTGTCTGAGAGGAAACATCATATGCTCCTTCTTTTCTAAATAGCTCCAATAAATTAGCTATTTCTTCAGATGTTTGATCATCAATCCATGCCTCTTGAACACAAATCTCTTCATATCTTGGACTGATTTTTTGATCTATCAAATTCTCATCATTAGAATTAATTTTTAAAACCCTGACTAAATTTGGGCATGGGAGTTTTAAATTCCCAAGACCTACTCCATAGGAATCAATAGAATATTTATAAGGAATTTGGAAACATTCAACTAAATTACAAAGCAAGGCTATTCCCGTTGGAGTTGATAATTCGCCCTCTACAGAATCAAAATTTGAGATCACCTTAATATTTTTTTTGCTTAATAACTCTATTACCGCAGGAGATGGTATTGATAGTTTGCCATGATCAGCCTGAATAAAACCTCTCCCTAAAGTTGGTTCATTACAAAAAACCTTCTTAGGCTTTAAATATTCAATTGAAGTACAGACTCCAATAATATCTACTAAGGAATCGATTGCACCGATTTCATGAAAATGAACTTCTTCTGGGTTAATACCATGAACTCTTCCTTCTGCTATGGCTAAAGATTCGAAAACTTCATAAATTCTTTTTTTTAATTGTTTTTCTAATTGAGCCTTAAGAATTAAATCTTTAATACTTTTCCAATCTCTTTTAGTACCTTGATCAACTTTCTCAACATCAACCTTTATTCCTCGAATTGAACAATTTTGAGATTCTCTGAAGTTTAAATAATATAAATTTTCTAATCCAAAACATTTGAGTTTTTTTTCGATTTCATATTTTGGTACCCCCAAATCATAAAAAGCCCCCAATAACATATCCCCAGAGACCCCAGGAGAGCACTCGATTAAAATTTCTTCCATAACTCTTTTAGATTTTTAAATAATAAGAATTCAAGAGATAAAAAATTGACAATAATAATCAAGACTATACTTTTTCAGATTTTATTTTTTCAATAATTTCGTACTTAACCATTCGCAGTATACTACCGTCCCTAATTACATCAAGGCTTACAAAGTTATTCAGAAATTGAAGAGAGATCTCTCCTTCAATAGTAATTTTAAAAGTTGAATATTTTGATCTCTTTGAAGGTGGAGAAGAACAAATTTTTATAACAATCTCTCTCTTTTGTGTATTTACATAAACCAATTCTCCTCTTATAGAAAAATAATTATTATTTAAATTTAATTCTTCTAATAGTTCATTAGGATCCTTTTCAGAAATATTATTATCAACTTGATTTAACTTATAAGGGTCCCATATACCTGCTACCTGTAAATGTAGATTATTAGTATTTTTATTTCTTGGATAAACAATCCAAAAATAATTTTTCTCTAAATTGATATATTTTTTTATCAGAGCTATAGCTTTGCCAAGGATAACTGTTTCAATTATTTTTCCCTCTTTATCTGTTAATATTCCTCGATTTAATTGATCAATATTATTTGGCTTATAAATACCTTGAACGATGCCTATTGCCCTGTACTGTAATTTATTTGTAACTTCTTGGATAGGATTTTTAATCATATTTAGTTATGTTTGAGAAAAGTTTTTTATAAGATATTTATTGAATTAAAGACTTTCTTTTTCTTCAATCTTATTAAATAATTTTAATGCATCATCTATAGCATCAGATGGCTTAGTAGCATCATTCATACTATTAGCCCTTCTAAGCATCTCAACTATTTCAAAAGGATTAGTAGGTAGAGCTGAATTATTTGTGTCAAATTTTGTAGAACTATCAATTTGAGTTTCATTCAAGTATGACTCTTCTGCACTTAATAAAGTTGATTTGATATTGATGAATGAAATAAACATAATAAAAACTTTCCCTAATATTGATATCTTTTTATTTAGTTTGAATTTCATTTTGTTTAATTTCAAAATAATTTAAGATTTAGGTTTATTTGCTATTTTAATTTTACATAATTTGGTAATAAATTGTTAGTAGCAACTTGGAATGTAAACTCTGTAAGAACAAGGCTTTCTCAAATTACTAATTGGATTAAGGAGGTAAATCCAGATATTTTATGTCTACAAGAAACTAAAGTTATAGATGATGCTTTTCCTTTATCGCATTTTGAAGAATTAGGTTATGAAGTAGTTATCCATGGTCAAAAATCTTACAATGGTGTTGCAATAATAAGTAAATTTAAGATTGAAAATATAAATAAAGGATTTACTAACAAAAATAAGGGGGGGGGGCATTTCTATAGAATTTAATGAGCAAAAAAGGTTAATTTCTGCATGTATCAATGGGTTAAAGATAATAAATGTTTATGTGCCAAACGGTTCTTCAATAGATTCTGATAAATTCGATTATAAGATTAAATGGTTAAACCATTTATCAGCATTCATAGATGAGCAAGTGAAAGATGATGATTTAGTTTGTTTAGTAGGTGATTTTAATATAGCTCCAAGCGAAATAGATATTCATGCCCCTCAAAAATATGAAGGGGGAATAATGGCTTCAAAGATAGAAAGAGAAGCTCTCAATAATGTTCTTAAAGGAAGATTTATTGATTCTTTTCGGATTTTCGAGAAGAATACTGGGCATTGGAGTTGGTGGGATTACCGTAATAATGCATATGAACTAAATAAAGGCTGGAGAATAGACAATATTTATACCAGTAAAAACCTTTTATCAAAACTCAAAAGCTGTGTAATAGATAGGAATCAAAGAGAAAATCTACAACCTAGTGATCATGCTCCAGTATTAATTAATATAGATATCGAAAGTCAAAATGAGGATTACTTTGATAGTGATGATGATCTTTTCGAAATATAATTCCAAAAGATCTTAAATTCTCATGATCCTCAAAACGCTTTATAACAAAGAATAATTCAGAAATGAACTAGCTTCATTTCAAAATTTCCTCAAAATTAATTATTTACATTCCAAAGTATCGCAATAAAAATATCATAATGTAGAATTTCAATCTAATTGACAAAGTTTTTACTTATTTCTAGGTTAGAACATGATTAAATTTTCTCAAAACTACATTTATTTAAATTTTGACTGACATATTAAATACTACTCATTCTAAAGAAGTTTTCTCTTCAGCTTTAGAATTAATGCCAGGAGGGGTTAGTTCCCCAGTTAGAGCATTTAAGTCTGTTGGTGGTCAGCCGATTGTTTTTGATAGAGTCAAAGGTCCTTACGCTTGGGACGTTGATGGGAATAGATATATTGATTACATAGGAAGTTGGGGACCAGCCATTTGTGGACATGCCCATCCTGAAGTAATCACAGCATTGCAAGAAGCAATTGAAAAAGGAACCAGTTTTGGAGCTCCTTGTATTTTAGAAAATAAACTTGCCGAAATGGTAATAGATGCTGTTCCGTCGGTAGAGATGGTTAGATTTGTAAACAGTGGCACAGAAGCCTGTATGGCAGTTTTAAGGCTAATGAGGGCATTTACAGGGAGAGATAAAGTAATAAAATTTGATGGATGCTATCACGGACATGCTGATATGTTTTTAGTAAAAGCCGGATCTGGAGTAGCTACTTTAGGCTTACCAGATTCCCCAGGGGTTCCAAGAACTACAACAGCAAATACTCTAACTGCGCCTTACAATGATTTAGAAGCTGTGAAGAAACTATTTTCTGAGAATCCTGATGCAATATCAGGGGTAATTCTTGAACCTATAGTTGGCAATGCAGGATTTATTACTCCTGAACCTGGTTTCCTTGAAGGATTAAGAGAACTGACAACTGAAAACGGATCTTTACTAGTTTTTGATGAGGTTATGACTGGTTTCAGAATTAGCTACGGAGGAGTTCAAGAAAAATTTGGAGTTACGCCTGATTTGACAACACTTGGCAAAGTAATTGGAGGAGGTTTACCTGTAGGAGCATATGGAGGAAGAAAAGAAATAATGTCAATGGTTGCACCCTCTGGGCCTGTATATCAAGCAGGAACCTTAAGTGGAAATCCACTAGCAATGACAGCAGGTATTAAAACTCTTGAATTACTTAAACAAGAAGGGACATACGAAAAACTTGAGTCAACAACTTCTAGGTTAATTGAGGGTATAATTCAATCTGCTGAAAATAATGGTATTGCAATAAATGGTGGTAGCGTAAGTGCGATGTTTGGATTTTTCTTGTGTGAAGGACCAGTAAGAAATTTCGAAGAAGCCAAAACAAATAATTCAGAACTCTTTGGCAAACTACATATGGAGATGCTTAAAAGAGGAATATACTTAGCTCCAAGTCCATTTGAAGCTGGATTTACTTCGCTAGCCCATAGTGACGAAGAAATTGATCGAACGCTGGAAGCATTCGATCAATCTTTTAGTGTAATAAAAAATTAATTTTATCTATTATTTCCTCCAACGATTACAGGTGGCATTGATCCACTAGTACCAGGAAGACTTGGGACCACTTGTGTACTACCATCCCATTTGTCCAAGAAAAGTTTAAAAAGAACCTGATCATTTAAACCTTTATTTAGAGTCTCATACCTTAAAGCTTCCTGTGCAGCAATTTCTACTTCTGTTTTAGCTCTTAATAGTAGCTGTCCGGCTATTTGTTTCTGTTCAATAGCCGCTCTGTATTCCTCTGCTATTTCTAAACCAGTAAGATCTAAGCTTTTAACATCTACGTAATCAAAAGAGTTCAATTCCTCAGCCACAGTGGAAGCTACTTTTTCAGAAATAACATTAAATTCAGTTGCTATTGTTTCTAATTCATACTGCGAGAAAACAGATTTTAGAGCTTTAAGTAAAGAGGGTTGAACAATCTTTTGATAAACATCACTATTTCTGCTAGCAATTGTGGCAAAAATCCTGCCTGCTTCATCCGGCTTAACCGAGTATTTGACAGTAGCTGTTGCTCTAATAACTTGAAGATCTTTTGTTAAGGTTTCAAATTTCTCAGGTTGAACTTGAGTTTTTATATCAAAGGGGAAGACCGATTGAACGAAGGGGACTTTAAAGTTTAATCCTGCTCTTCTGGAACCACCACTTACTTTTCCTAAAGTAGTAACTACAGCTACTTGTCCAGAAGGTACCACAAATAAAGATTGTGTGAGCAAAAGAAATCCAGTAAAAGATAAGACAATTAGTAGTGTTGCTGTTCCTCCAGGCCCCGTTGGGGTGACATTTTTGAAAGATGTTGACATTTAAAATTGATTTTCATTAATCATATTTAAAGAAATTAATTAATGCATTAATTGGTTATTTAATTAAAATATTTTTTTAATAATTGTTTTACGAAATTAACAAATGAATGTTACGAATTACTTGCTTTAAATTTCTGCAATAATTGCAGATAAAGATCCTCATCTATCTCTCTTATATCGTATTCAGAAGGCAGGACTCCATGCTTATGCTCATGGGCAGCCATCCAGCAAAATTTTTCAATTTCTGTTAATGAAAAACGTGGATAATCTTTTATTTTTAGGTATAAAGAATCAACAAGAGATTTTGAATAATCTTTCATTATAAGGTCTTAATTATTAACATATTATCGATAATTATTAGCTTGTAGAGGAATTTTATAGGTCTCCTCCAAATTTTCAAGTAACTTAATCGCTGATTGCAGATCATTCTTGCTTTTGCTCATTACTCTCAATGTTTCTCCATTAATACTTACATTGATCTTTTTAATTTCATCTCTCATATCTTTACTGATTTTTTTCGCAATTTCCTGATTAAGTCCTTTCTTTAAAGTGATAGTTTGCTTTACTTTATTTCCGCTTACAACTTCAATAATGTTGAAATCGAAAATTTTTAAAGAGAGTTTTCTTTTTATTGCTTTTTGTCTAATAATATCAATCACAGAATTTAGAGTTAATTCACTATTTGTAGTTATGAAAATGTTGTCTTTTTCTAAGTCTAAGGAGGTATCTGTTCCTTTAAGATCATATCTTTGAGAAATCTCTCTCTTAACTTGATCCAGAGCATTAACTAATTCTTGCCTATCAAAATCAGAAACTACATCAAATGAAAAATTTTCTGCCATTACTTATATTTAAAATTAATTTAATTATTACTCAAATAAACTTAAAAAAAAATAAAAGGAGTTAATTTAATCAAAAAATAACAAACTAACCACCTTACCCATTTCTTCAGCACATCTACAACTATTTAATAAAGTTTCACTATCGTGAAAAGCAAAACAAATTAATTGATCGCATCTATTAATAATCTCCTGATTACAAAGACTACTTGCCATTGGTAAAGGTAACTCATCATTCTCGCTTTTCTCAACCAAATGCATAACATTCTCTAATTGGTTTTTGATTTCAGGTAATTGCTTATCTAAACTCTGTGGTAAAAGAACAGTCAGCAAGGACGGATTAATATCTAAAACAGCTCTTATTACAGCGGCATTAACTCCCTGAGATCCCGAGGTAAGGATAGTATGTCCCTCTTCCGCTAATGATCTTGCGATTAGTTCTATCAAGTGAATGTCAACTACAGGTACATGTCTACTACCCAAAAAAGCAATCCTTCTTTTCCCATTATCCTGAAGTTTTGCAAGTTCCTGAGCTAAGGTATCGACACCTTCTCTTGAGGGTAGGTCTAAAGAACGACTCAAAATAAAAAAGTTACTACATTTGAAATTAGCATTTATCTGAAAAATTGCAGGGAAAATCTATAGTTTCAAGAATATTTTTTAGATTTACATGCTCTTGAACTAATTGAACTGCATATGATGCCTTTATTGATTCATGTATCCTGACATGACCAAAAGCTTGTTCAATAATTTCCACCGTAGCAAGAGTATCTAAGTCTACTTTTAAAATTGGCACTTCTAACTCTTCTGCTCTATGGATCAGTTGTAATAGAGGTTCACCCAAACCAGTAAGAATTAAACATTGAGTAGAAGCCTCTAAAGCTGCAAGTTGAATATCAGTTCTTTCGGCTCCTGTTACAACAGCCATATTTCTCCTTCTTCTAAAAAATTCCATTGCAGAATTGACTCCCATAGCACCAATACTTAATGTTTCAACGAGTAATTGTTCTTTTTCAGGGCAGCAAATTACCCTGGCATCTAACCTTCTTATAAGTTCCTCTACAGTGACACTTCTGAGTAAAGGAGATTTGGGCATCACCCCAAATACTTTTATGTTCATCTCTTGAAGAGAGGGAATTATTTTATTTTTTATTTTTTCAACTTGTTCAGGAACAACAGCATTCAATACGGCTCCTGCGAAATGATCTCCTAATTGTTTTTTTGCGTCTAGTAAAGCATCTACACTTTTACTATCCTCCCATAGATTAACAATAAGTACTTTTGCGTTTAAATGTTTTGCAAGTTGTGGAAGACTCAAACCATAAATCATTCCTTCATTAAGGCTACCTGCAGCTTCAAGAATATTTAACCCATCAAAATCGTCATTTACTAATGCCTCTATTTGTTCAAACCCTTTACCTAGACTTAAGTCTTTATTCATAATTCTTTTCTCAGCAGATATGTTATCTAACAATCCTACGGAAGGAATTAAGTTTTCTTCTCCAAGATTTAATGTAGAACCAATAAATTTAACGTCATCATCTATTAACCCTTCATAAGTCATTGAAGGAAGATTAGTAAGTTCAATACAAGTTGCTAATGGTTTTCCTACACGTATTTTTTTCCCTTTTTCTAAAAGTTTTTTTGATATCCCCAGTACTAATGCTGACTTACCACTAAATGGCTCGCAGGAACCAATTAAAAATATCTGGCTCATAATGAACGAATTAATTTATCCATAGATTTAAGATAATATTTTTTTAAGAACTATACAATTATTTATTTAATACTTTTAATCAAATAATTTAAAAACCATATTGCAAAGTAAAATAATTTATAGTAATTGTATCTGTGAACAGAGTCATACAAGATTCAAAAATATAATGAGGGGATTAAAAACTATTGGTATAACTGGCGCTTCAGGAGCTTTAGGGAAAGAATTAACAAAAATATTTCGTAAAAAGGGATATAAAGTTATGGGATTTACTCATAAAAAGAATTATTCCGAAATAAACAACGACACTCCAAATGAATGGATTGAATGGCAATGCGGGAAAGAATTCTTATTAAAAGAGCACCTAAGAAAAATTGATATCTTAATTTTGAACCACGGAATTTACGATTCAAGTAAAGAAAATTCAAATTATGAAAATTCAATTGAAATAAATGCTTTAAGTAAATTTAAATTTCTAAATTTATTTGAAGAAATTGCTTTCAAAAACAACTCACCAATTGCAAAAGAAATATGGATAAACACCTCTGAAGCAGAAATATTGCCAGCTTTAAATCCCTCCTACGAAATAAGTAAATCGCTTATAGGTCAACTAGTTTCCTTTAAAAAAAACCTTCTAGAAAATCATGAAAAGAAAAAATTAAAAATTAAAAAAATCATCTTAGGCCCTTTCAAGTCAGAATTAAACCCTATCGGAATTATGAGTGCAGAATTTGTGTCTAATAACATTTACAATTTCGCTAATTTAAATATTTTTTTAATTATCATCAGCCCTAACCCTCTTACCTATATTCTATTTCCAATTAAAGAGTTATATTTTTTTTTATATTGTAAATTTTTGAAAATAGCTAAGATTAGTAATTAAAAGTCTCTATCTGTCAAAATTTCTATACCGTCTTTCATTACCACGATTGTATGTTCCCATTGTGCTGATAAATTTCCATCTTTTGTTATTACTGTCCATTTATCATTTAAAGTTTTACAAAACTTGGTGCCTTGATTAACAATGGGTTCTACAGCTAATGTCATACCTTCCCGGAGAACAACATTAGGTAATTCGTTAGTTCGAAAATTAAAAACCGATGGTTCTTCATGAAGGTTTCGTCCTACGCCATGACCTGTATAGTCCTCAACAACACTGAATCCATTGGATCTAACAATATCTTCAATTGCACCAGCTATATCAAGAAGAGTATTGCCTGATTTAATTTTCGAAAGTCCAGCAAACAAAGCTTGAAGTGCTACATCACTAAGTTTTTGAGCTTGCTCACTTACTTCACCTACACAAATAGAAATACAACTATCTCCATGAAAGCCATCTAGATAAGCTCCAGTATCAATTTTCACGAGATCTCCATCATTAATTATTTTATTTTTGTTTGGAATACCATGAACAACCTCATTATTGATGCTTGAACAAATACTTGATGGAAATCCGTGATAACCCTTAAAACTTGGAACAGCACCCATTTCTCTTATCCTCTTTTCTGCAAAATCATCCAAATCTTTTGTACTCATTCCTGGTTTTATGAGGTCATTTATTTCTCTTAAAACTGTCCCAACAATCCTGCTCGATTTCTTCATCAAATTTATTTCCCTTGAAGACTTTATTTCGATTCCTCTTCTTCTTTGGATAAAAGGAACTTGATCATTGGATTTAGAATTATTTTTATTTAATAAAAGATCTGCAAAATGTTTCATTGGAATAAATAATAGTATTAGGTAAATATCATCAAAATAGCCATAGTCTGCATGGCTACTTTAAATCTAACAGTAAGAAAAACAGAAAATGAAATTTATTACCAATTCTAGGCAATTTCATAAATCATTGGCACCTTGGGTTTTCCTCCCATTATTCATTTCAGCTTTAACAGGCACAATCTATAGGGTATCGAAAGATTTATTAGGCTACTCAAGAGATGAAGTTCATTGGTTAATGTCTCTACATGAAGGGGAGTGGCTGGGAGAAAATGGAGAATTAATATACGTGATCTTGAATTCTTTAGGACTTATTTGGATGCTAATAACTGGGTTGCAAATGTTTTCAAAAAAAATTTCATTTCCTAAAAAGGTTACTAAAGGCGAGTCGAAAGGTTAAGATAATAATCTTGTAGAATAATTGAGCATAAAATGGCAAAAGAGAAACAAGAAACTGAGTCAAAAATCATTAATGAAACTGACATTACCACAGAATTAACTGTCGAGAATCAAGGTAAAGATCTAATTTCCGAAACAAAAACAAATTTAATAAAGGAATTTGAAAGAGAACAATTAAAAAAACAATTGCCTGAAATATATGTTGGAGATACGGTTAAAGTTGGAGTAAAAATTACAGAAGGTAACAAAGAAAGGGTTCAACCTTACGAAGGAGTTGTTATTGCTAAAAGACATGGTGGTCTTAATCAGACCATTACAGTTAGAAGGATTTTTCAAGGTATTGGAGTTGAAAGAGTATTTATGCTACATAGTCCTCAAGTAGCCTCTCTAAAAGTAGAACGTAGAGGTAAAGTAAGGAGAGCTAAGCTATTTTATCTAAGAGATAGAGTAGGAAAAGCTACTCGCGTAAAACAACGCTTTGATCGATGAAGTTGTAAAGTTATTTCAACCTAATGGTCATAAAGGCGCTTATAATCTTTTTATTGCGCCGTTAGTTCAGTTGGTAGAACGCAGGTCTCCAAAACCTGATGTCGGGGGTTCAAGTCCTCCACGGCGCGTTTGGATCAACATTCTGTAAATTATTTTTTTCATTTAGATGGAGTTAGATCTTCAACCTGGGGACGTGGTTAAAGTCCTCGAATCAGCTGCTTTAGGATGGGTTCGTGCAAGAGTCATCAGAGTAAAATCTGGGGGGAGAGTTGTGGTTCAAAGCGATCAAGGCAGAGAATTTACAGCTCGCGGCAACCAAGTTCGATTAATTGAACCAGCAGGCTTTAGGCCTTAACGAAAATTAACAAGTTTCCTTCTTAAAAAAAGAAGCTAAATTATTTCTTTAAATCCTCAAATTTATGTTTTTTTTATTACAACAACATCAATAAAGTATTATGATTTCAAGGTTCTAAACTCGGTTATCTAATTAAATTAGAACAAAATTGCTGGGACCGTAGTTCAACTGGTTAGAGCACCGCCCTGTCACGGCGGAAGTTGCGGGTTCGAATCCCGTCGGTCCCGTTCTTTTCTAAAGAAAATTGGAAAAACGTTTAAGATTAGCACCTAGTCCAACTGGTTTATTACATATAGGTACAGCAAGAACAGCTTTATTTAATTGGTTATATGCCAGAAAAACAAAGGGTAAATTTCTGATTCGAATTGAAGATACCGATATTTTACGATCTAAATCTGAATATACAACAAATATATTAAATGGATTAGATTGGCTAGGGCTTAATTGGGATGAAGAGCCCATTAAGCAAAGTAAAAGAGTTTCAGTTCACAAAAATTATATTAAAAAACTTTTAGAAAGTGGAGCTGCATATAGATGTTTCACTTCAGAAAGTGAGATTCTTGACCTTAGAGAAAAACAAAAAGAAAGTGGTTTACCACCCAAGCATGATAATAGACATAGAAATCTTACGAGCAAAGAGATTAAAGAATTTATATCTCAAGGGAAATCATCTGTAATAAGGTTTAAAATTGATGAGGAAACAGAGATCAAATGGGAAGATCAGATTAGAGGCCAAATAAAATGGAAAGGTAAGGATCTCGGTGGGGATTTAGTTTTATCAAGAAGAGCTTTGGGTGATGAAATAGGTGATCCTCTATATAATCTTGCTGTTGTTGTAGATGATAATTTTATGAATATTACTCATGTTATAAGAGGCGAGGATCATATCTCGAATACCGCAAAACAAATATTAATTTATAGAGCTTTAGATTTTAAATTACCAATTTTTTCTCATACTCCTCTCATTTTGAATAACGAAGGTAAAAAGCTTTCTAAACGTGATTCTGTAACTTCCATTGATGAATTTAAAGAGATGGGATACTTGCCTGAGGCTTTAGCCAATTACATGGCATTTTTAGGATGGTCTATAAAATCCCCTGAGAGTGAAATTCTTTCATTATCAGAGATATCTAAAGTTTTTAATTTATCAGATGTAAATAAAGCTGGTGCTAAATTTAATTGGGAAAAACTTAATTGGATTAATTCCCAATACATCAAGAAAATGGAATTGACACAATTAAGTAAATTTATTAAGAAGTATTGGAATGAGATGGCTTGGGAATCTCCCTCTACAGAATGGGATTTGAAATTGACAAATTTAATTAAAGACTCAATGATTCTATTAAAGGATGCAATTGATCAGTCAAAACCTTTTTTTATATTGTCACAAATGAAAAAAGAGGGGGAAGAATTCCTGAAAAATAAGAAAGAGGCCAAAGAATCGTTAA
The DNA here is from genome assembly GCA_003210235.1 of Prochlorococcus sp. AG-686-O05. Classification (GTDB taxonomy): domain Bacteria; phylum Cyanobacteriota; class Cyanobacteriia; order PCC-6307; family Cyanobiaceae; genus Prochlorococcus_A. The sequence goes on from QCVV01000013.1 coordinate 21,023, forward strand.
AGTTCATCCTTTTTTATTTAAAAGAAGGAAATATAACGAGGGTTAATAAGGATAACGCTCGAGAAATAATCAACAAAATTACAGTTACCCACTCCATCAAAAAAGGGATTTTAATGAAATCATTAAGAGTAGCTTTTTTTGGGTGTCTAAGTGGACCAGATTTAATTGAAAGTTGGGAATTATTATCTGAAAACAAAATTGATATCCCTCTAATTGAAAGATGTTTTTTATAACTATATTTCCTTGTCAATTAAATTCAAAAAATTTGCTAGAGGTCTTGCCGTAAGTCCTTGAATACCAACTGTCATCAATATCGTTAGAAATACCAAGCCTTGGAGACGACCCGCACCAAGTACTCCTGCCTGCTCGAGTCGTATTGAAAAAAGAGAGGCGACAGCGGCAGTAACTATCCCTCTTGGCGCTAGCCAAGATAAAAAAACTCTTTGTTTTACTTCTAATTCTCCTCCCATAGTTGCCAGTGATATGGAAATCGGACGTACAATTATCATCAACATTAATACGCAGATAATACCCCCCCAACCAAGTGGACTTAATTCTCCCCAAGAGACATCTGATGCCAGAAGAGGGAAGAGAACTGTTATGGCAAGTTGAGCTAATTCTCCAATCAAATTATCTAATCTTTCTTTATCAATAATTTCTCTTTTGCCTACAATAAATCCTGCAGCAACAGAAGCGGGTAAACCTGATTCAGGCAGAATATATTCACAAATTCCATACACAAGAAAAATAAATCCTAATGTGACCTGAAGCTCAATTCCAAATGACGTCTCGTTTTTTATTTTCTTTAAAATTTCAGACAGCAACCATCCAGAACTTATACCTATCAAGACCCCTCCACCTAATCTTTGCATTAGGGCAACAAACACCTCCTTAATTCCATGTAAATCTCCCAATATTAGTTCTAATAGCAATAAAGCAAGAACTGCTCCGATGGGTTCAAGAACCAATCCTTCAGCTTTTAGGACCTCGGAAAGTGGAGAGACTAATTTTATTTGGTCTACTAAGGGTGAAACTACTGTCGGTCCAGTGGCAAGAACTATCGCACTATATACTCCAGCTACTGGCCATGATAGTCCCGCTAGCCAATGAGCTATAAATATTCCTGCTGATAATGAAATAAATAATCTTACTAATGAAATTCTTAAGACAGTATTTCTAATATTTCCTTCAGGTAATTTTAAATTTAACCCGCCTTCAAATAAAACCAAACAAACTAAAAGTCCAACTATAGTTTCAAGTCCCTGGCCAAGATCAAGTGGCTCAACAAGCCCTAACCCAGAGCGTCCAATGAATAATCCAGAAATTAATAAAATTACTACACTTGGAAATCCAGAGACAGAAGAAATCAGACGTGCGCATGCCCCTGCGAAAACAGTTATACCCCAAAGTAAGCCAAGCCTTTCAGGCGTCATAAAGGTTTCTTTTAATAAAAATATTAATTAATTTGATTAAATCAATAATCCTATTTTAAGTCCACTATATACAATATTTATTAATTAAATCTAATTAATAATTAAATTAATTAAAATATTTTATGAGGAATAAGAACAAAATTTTTTATTTAACATTATAAATCTGACAATTTACTAATCAAAGCGATAACAAACAATATTATTCCGATTCCTACCGTTGCCATTCTTCCGTTCCAAATTTCTGCTTGAGGAGTAAAGCCTCTTTTCCATAAATTAAGCTCTTGTTTATCAACATACTTTTTTGATGATTTGAGCTCTATTTTGGATTGTTTTTTCATTAGTACTAAAAAGGAGGGTTTTTTTCATAAAGAGAGTTTGCTTGGTCAATAGGAAGTCTTCCTAAAATACCCAATTTAAGAGAACTTTCATGTGCCTTAATTTTGAGTCTAAATAAGGCAGCGGCTCCAATCATCGCCGCATTATCTGTGCAAAGATTTATTGGAGCTAAATGAACTTTAATAGATTTTTTACATGCTTCACTAATCATCATTTTTCTTAACGTATCGTTAGCCGCAACTCCGCCCACAACGACGATATTATCTAAACCGTAATCTTTTGCACATTTTATTGTCCTCTCTACTAGAACTTCTGCAACAACCCTCTCAAAACTTGCAGCAATATCTGGAATTGGGATTTCGTCCCCATTTAAATTAATCTTTTCAACTAATCTTAATACAGCCGTTTTTAAACCACTAAAAGAGAAATCATATTTCAAAAACCCCCCTCTCTTATCAGAGATCTTGCATTTAGGTAAATTAAATTTTGAGGGATTACCCTTCTTGGCAATTTTCGCAATTGCAGGTCCTCCAGGGTAACTAAGTCCCAATAATCTCCCTACTTTATCGAACGCTTCACCTGCAGCGTCATCATAACTTCT
>QCVV01000014.1 GCA_003210235.1 Prochlorococcus sp. AG-686-O05
AGCATGGACTCATAATGTTCAAGTTATGGTTGAAGGTCCAGGGCATGTACCTATGGATCAGATTGAGTTCAATGTTAGAAAGCAGATGGAAGAATGCTCAGAAGCTCCTTTTTATGTTCTTGGTCCGTTAGTAACAGATATTTCTCCAGGCTATGATCATATTTCAAGTGCCATTGGTGCAGCTATGGCTGGATGGTATGGAACTGCGATGTTATGTTACGTAACTCCCAAAGAACATTTGGGGCTCCCAAATGCTGAAGATGTGAGAGAAGGCTTGATAGCTTATAAAATAGCTGCACATGCAGCAGATATCGCTAGGCATAGAGCGGGTGCTCGTGATAGGGATGATGAGTTAAGTCATGCAAGATATACTTTTGACTGGAACAAACAGTTTGAACTCTCTTTAGATCCTGAAAGGGCTAAACAATATCATGATGAAACTTTACCAGAAGAAATATTTAAAAAAGCTGAGTTTTGCTCAATGTGTGGACCTAAGCATTGCCCTATGAATTCCAAAATTTCTGATGAAACTCTTGAGGAATTGAATAATAAACTTACAAAATGTGATACTGCAGTTTAGTTTAAGTTTATAAAATTTCTTTAGTCTTATTTACGACATTTTCCACTGTAAATCCAAAACTAGTCATACATTTTCCACCAGGAGCAGATGCACCAAATCTATCTATAGTAATACAAATTCCATCAAGCCCTGTGTATTTGTGCCATCCGAATGAATGTGCAGCTTCAACTACAACTCTTTTTTTTTGATACTACTTGGCAAAATACTTTCTTTGTAAGAAGCTTCTTGCTCTTCAAATAGCTCTACGCAAGGCATAGAAATAACTCTAGTCTTTTTGCCTAATTTTGAGATTTCTTTACTTGCCTCAATGCAAAGGTTTAATTCACTACCAGTACCGATAAATATTACATCAGGAGTTCCCTCACAATCGGAAACTATATATCCACCTAATGCAACTTTTTCAATAGAGGTATTCTCTTGATTTGGCATGGCTTGCCTACTTAGGCAAAGAGCAGAAGGTCTTTTTCTATTTTTAATAGCAAGTTTATAAGCACCACTTGTTTCATTCCCATCTCCAGGCCTAAATACGAGCATATTTGGCATTGCTCTAAGTGAGGGGATCGTTTCAACAGGCTGATGTGTTGGACCATCTTCTCCTACTCCAATTGAATCATGAGTGAGTACATAAATAACTCCTAGCTCACTGAGAGCAGATAGTCTCATTGAACCTCTCATATAGTCTGCGAAAACAAGAAAAGTTCCACCATAAGGTATTAATCCACTGTCGTGATAGGCAATTCCATTTAATATTGCTGCCATGGCATGCTCTCTAACACCAAAATGCAAATATCTCTTTTCTGGAGAATGTGCCTGAAATGATCCTGTTTCTCCTTTAATATCTGTGTAATTAGAGTGAGTTAAATCTGCAGATCCTCCTATTAATTCAGGAAGATTTGGCCCAAGAGCTCCAAGGCATATTTGAGAATGTTTTCTTGTTGCTAGACCCTTATCATCTGCTGTATATGCAGGTAGGTCTGAATCCCAGTTCTCTGGCAATTCACCTTGAATCATTCTTTTTAATTCTGATCCTTCAGAAGGATATGTCTTCTGATATCCTTGAAATTTTAAATTCCATTCTTTTTCAGAGTCTTCACCTTTTGTAATAGCTTGTCTAAATTGCGAATATACCACTTCTGGTATTTCAAAAGGAGGATATTCCCAATTTAAAAACTCTCTTGTTAATGAAGCTTCTTCTTCTCCCACTGCAGCTCCATGAATACCTGCCGTATCTGACTTATTTGGTGACCCATAACCTATTATTGTAGAGATTTTGATAAGAGAAGGTTTATCCTTCACAGATTTCGCATTCTCAATTGCTTCGGTAATTCCTTTAACATCATGATTTCCATCTTCAACATGTTGCACATGCCATCCATAAGCTTCGTATCTTTTTAAAACATCTTCTGTAAATGAAACATCTGTACGTCCATCAATTGTAATTTGATTATCATCATATAGAGCTATTAATTTTCCAAGCTTAAGATGGCCAGCAAGTGAACATGCTTCAGATGCAATCCCCTCTTGATTACAACCATCTCCCATTATTACGTAGGTATAATGGTCAACAATTTCGCAATCTTTTTTATTAAATTTAGCTGCTAAGTGTGCTTCTGCAATTGCTAAACCAACGGCGTTAGAAATACCTGCTCCTAATGGACCTGCCGTTACTTCAACTCCCTCAGTCTCAAATGTTTCTGGGTGCCCTGGTGTTTTAGACCCCCATTGTCTAAATTCTTTAATATCTTCAATTGACACTGATTTATATCCAGTCAGATGCAAAAGAGAATATAACAACATACACCCATGGCCCGCTGATAATACAAAGCGATCTCTATTAAACCACTTAGGATTATTAGGATTGTGATTGAGAATATTATGCCACAATGCATAACCCATAGGAGCGCAACCCATAGGTAAGCCAGGATGCCCGCTATTAGATTTATTTACTGCATCTACAGCAAGCATTCTTATACTATTTACACACAGTGATTCTAATGAAACAGATGCAGCGACCATTGTTTTAAGTAAGGTAATTTGGGAATACAGAGTTGGTTTTCGTCAATCAAGTTTGCTAAAAGCTAGACAAACATTATGACCACCAAAGCCGAATGAATTAGAAAGAGCAACTCTTATTTGAGCATCTCTAGCATTATTTGGGACATAATCAAGATCACAATCTGGATCAGGATTAACATAATTTATTGTAGGAGGGACAAAATCATGTGTCAAAGAAAGAATACAAGCTACAGCTTCTATACCTCCTGAACCCCCTAAGAGATGACCAGTCATCGACTTAGTAGAGCTTACAGGAATGAGGTAAGATCTGTCTTTAAATATAGATTTAATTGCAGATGTTTCATTTTTGTCATTTGCTGCAGTGCTAGTTCCATGGGCATTTATGTAATCAACCTGATCAAGATTTATCGAACCATCATCAATGGCTAGCTTAATTGCTGCTGCCCCTCCAGCCCCTCCGGGAGCAGGAGAAGTAATGTGATGAGCATCACAAGTTGATCCATAACCAATAATCTCAGCATAAATTTTTGCGCCTCTTTTTTTTGCATTTTCGAGAGTTTCTAGAACAAGAATCCCTGATCCTTCTCCAATCACAAAGCCATCCCTTTCAGCATCAAAAGGTCTACTTGCAGTTTGAGGACTGTCATTTCTAGAAGAAAGTGCTTTAGCGCTTGCAAAACCTGCCACTCCAAGAGGAGTTATACTTGCTTCTGCTCCTCCGCAAATCATCGCATCTGCTTTCCCCAGTTGTAATAATCTAAAAGAATCTCCAATAGCATTTGATCCGGCAGCGCATGCGGTGGATACAGCAGAGCTCGGACCTTTTGCTCCCAAAGCGATAGCAGCAAGTCCTGTTGCCATATTTGGGATCATCATTGGAACTGTAAATGGACTTACTCTTTTTGGGCCTTTATTACTCAATATTTGAGCTTGGCTTTCCATTGTAAGTAAGCCTCCAACACCAGAGCCAATAATTACTCCAATTCTTGATTCATTGGCTTCAGTTATTTCAAGTCCAGAATCATTGAAAGCTTGCTTTGCAGCTATTACTCCAAATTGAGAAAATCGATCCCATCTTTTAGATTCTTTAGGTTCAATAAAATTTTCTGGCTGAAGATTTTTAACTTCTGCTGCAAATTTGCAGGGATGTTGTTCAGGATTAAAGAGAGTAATATCTGAAACCCCATTCGACCCCTTTTGTAGTCCGAGTAAATATTCATCAATGTTGTTACCAATTGGAGTTACTGCCCCTATACCGGTAATAACTACTCGATGGAAATTTGGCATCCTTAATTAACCTTTTTTTTCTTCGATGAATTTAACAGCATCTCCTACTGTTGCGATACCTTCAGCTGCTTCATCAGGTATCTCTATATCAAATGCTTCTTCAAGTGCCATTACTAGCTCTACGGTGTCAAGCGAGTCTGCACCTAAATCATTTTGAAAGTTAGAATCAGATTTTACTTCAGTTGATTCAACACTTAGTTGCTCAGAAACAATCGAGCAAACTTTTTGAAGGATTTCTTCTTGTGACATAGTTTTATGGAATTTACTAATTATCTATTTGATTTTATGCCCTAGAGTTAACAAGAGTGAAGCATATCTTAATTTTTTTAATTTCTTTGTAAGACAATAGTATTATATTGTGAGGTTCTCAAAGACAATTTTTACATGTCACACGCAGTTAAAATTTATGACACATGCATTGGGTGTACTCAATGTGTAAGGGCATGCCCACTAGATGTTTTAGAAATGGTTCCATGGGATGGTTGTAAAGCCGGCCAAATAGCTTCATCTCCCAGGACAGAGGATTGCGTAGGTTGTAAAAGGTGTGAAACAGCATGCCCAACAGATTTTTTAAGTATCAGGGTTTATTTAGGTGATGAGACATCAAGAAGTATGGGCTTAGCTTATTAATTTTTATAGTGCAGTTTAAAGAGAGTCCATGTTTCATTAAATACTTAATTTTGTTCAATATAATTGAAGAAAATTATTTATATGTGCGGAATTGTTGCTGTTACCGGTTATAAAAAAAGCATTACCATTACTTATTAATGGTTTGGAGAAATTGGAATATAGAGGATATGATTCTGCAGGTATTGCTATTATTAACCCTGAAACAAAGAATATATTTTGTAATAAAGCAGAGGGGAAACTTTATAAATTAAAAAACAAATTAAAAAATACCGAAATACCTGGAACTGTCGGAATAGGTCATACACGTTGGGCCACTCACGGGAAACCAGAGGTTAAAAATGCACATCCCCATATTGATAGTTCAGGAGAAGTTGCAGTTGTCCAAATGGGATTATTGAAAATTTTCAGGAATTAAAAATTAAATTAGAAAAAGAAGGAATTGTTTTTAACTCTGATACTGATACAGAAGTCATACCGCACCTAATACAAAAGGAATTATTTGCTTTAAATCAACTAAAGCTTGAAAATAACGGTTCAACTTTATTGGTAGCAGTAAGAAATGTAATCTCCGATTTAGAAGGATCATATGCATTAGCAGTACTATGGTCTGGTGCTCCTGACGCATTAGTTGTTGCGAGGAAGCAGGCACCTTTAATAATTGGTTTAGGGGAAGGAGAATTTATATGCGCTAGTGATACTCCAGCAATAGTTAATTTTACAAAAATTATTTTACCTTTGGAGGATGAGGAAATAGCTCTATTAACTCCTTTAGGAATAGAAATTTATGATTTTAATAACGAGAGACAATATCGAAATCCAATTTCTTTACAAATTGCAGACCAAGTAAGTTATAAAAAAAATTTTAAACACTACATGTTAAAGGAAATCTATGATCAGCCTGATATTGCTAAATATTGGTTAGAAAAATATTTAATTAAAAATTTAGAGACGGATCAATTTCAAATTAATTACTCCTTTGATACGGAGTTTTTTAACTCTATTGAAAGAATAGAAATCGTTGCTTGTGGTACAAGCAAACATGCTGCAATGGTGGGTAAATTTTTATTAGAACAATTCTCAGGTATACCAACAAATGTCTTTTATGCTAGTGAATTTAGATACTCCCCACCACCATTACTTCCTAATACCTTAACAATTGGAGTGACTCAGTCTGGAGAAACTGCTGATACTATCGCGGCTATAAGTATGGAAATTAAAAGGAGATCTTCAATAGAGGATACCAACTATAAACCAAACTTAATTGCTATTACGAACAGAATTGAAAGTTCAATTGGTAGATTAATACCAAATGTTATTAACATTAGTGCTGGAATTGAAATTGGTGTTGCTGCTACAAAAACTTTCTTTGCTCAACTTCTTTCTTTTTATGGATTAGCTATAAAATTTTCTCAAATTAAAGGTAGTCAAAGTAATGAAAATATTAATCAATTAATTTCAGAATTAACTAAATTACCGGCATTAGTTGAAGAACTTTTAGAAAAACATAATGAATCTTCTGAAAAACTTGCACATGATTTTTTTAATATTAAAGACGTTATTTTTTTGGGTAGAGGCATAAATTATCCCATTGCGCTTGAGGGAGCTCTGAAGTTGAAGGAAATTAGTTATATTCATGCTGCAGGTTATCCTGCTGGGGAAATGAAGCATGGACCAATTGCTTTATTAGACAAAAAAGTACCTGTAATTTCAATAGCTACTCCAGGGGAAGTATTTGATAAGGTAATTAGTAATGCTCAAGAAGCAAAAGCGAGAGATGCTTATTTAATTGGTGTTGCCCCTCAATGTAATGGGACTGAAATATTTGATTATTTAATGACCATTCCTTCAACAAATGAATGGATTTCACCTCTGCTTACTATTATTCCTCTTCAATTATTGAGTTATCACATTGCTGCTCATAGAGGACTTGATGTTGATCAACCAAGGAATCTAGCTAAAAGCGTAACAGTAGAGTAAAAATTTTAAAAAAGTTAATTTACAGCTCCAACAGACCTGAAGGAGGATTAATTACTATAAATTGTTTTTTAATATCTACTACTGGAACAATTTCCTTAACGAATGGTATTAGAACCTTTTTTTTATTTTTCAGGAGTTCAATCAAAAGTAAATTATTTTTCTCATTCGCTAAGTTAATAACTTTTCCAATTGTCTGTAATTGGTTATTTTCTAAAATTTTCACTTTTAAATTCACTAGTTCGGTAAAGTGAAATTCTCCCTTATTCAATTTTGGAATTGCATCAATTTTAACGAGGATTTTATTTCCCTTTAAGTTTTCTGCTTGATTTCTATTGTTTACCCCTTTAAATGTAATTATGAATAATTCTTTACCTGGTTTTTTAAAACCATGCGTAAGTTCGAATTCTCTAGGAGTCTCATTTTCTTTTTGTATCCATCTTTTTCCTGGGTCTGTAAATCTTTCTTCAAAATCACTAAGAGATTTAACCTTGATTTTTCCATTAATGCCTTGAGGAGATGTGATTAAGCCAACAACCAACCATTCATCATGATTTATCATAGTATAGATGTAAATTATTTCTATGGAATTTTCGAATAAACCAATACTACCCGGTTCTATAGTAGTTGTTAAAGATGTTAATTCTATTTATAGAGGTTATAAAGGATTTGTACAAAGAGTAACTAATAAAACAGCAGCTGTTCTTTTTGAGGGAGGCAATTGGGATAAGTTAGTAACGTTTCAATTAAATAATTTGGAAATTGTTTGAAGCATTAATTTTCCTTTCCCTGGAAAATCTTTTCCATCAGAATACTTGCAGCATTTTTTTCGGCTTTTTTATGAGAATGCCCAAAGCTACTAGCTTTTTTAAATCCATTTATGTATATTTTACAAGAGAATCTTTTTGGGTCTCCATGATTTTTTAGAAACTTCATCTATTTTATAAATAGGTAAACTAAATCCTTGACTTTGACACCATTCTTGTAATGCTGACTTGGAATTGTACTTATGTGGTGCTTGTAAATATAATTCTGCATCTTTTTTCCAAAAATTATCTAACCATAAATTGACTTCATATATTGAATTAAAACACTTATATATTGCGCCAATTAATGCTTCACTAGTTTCAGCAATTATAGTATCTCTTGAATTCTCATCACCCATTGCTTTGGGTCCTTTTATTATTACTTTTTCTATAAATATTTTTTTACCTAATTCAGTTAACCATTCATCACTCACTATTTGAGATCTAAGTTCTGATCTATTACCAACATTCATATTCTTATATGTTCTCTCTATAAAATCTGATGCTGATAATCTGAGAACAGCATCTCCAAAAAATTCTAATTTTTCATAATTAACTATCTTGTTTGCGGAGGAGTGTGTTAATGCTTCATTGAAAGTATGAAGTATTAATTTATCTTTTTGGTTGATAATTTCAATGAATCTTTTTGAGTTTATATCAAGCGAATTTAAAAACTTAATAATTTGTTCAATTCTTTTGTCATCAGTAAAGGAATCCATATAGATTAATTTTTCATTAATTAGAAAGCAGGTCATAAGCCGGGTTCTGTTCATCTTAATAAGATGGGCAATCATCTATCTAGGACTGGAATTACTTCACAGCCTCAAGCGGCGCTTATAAGTAGATTTCTTAATGGTCATAAATCTACTTAGCCTTGCACCCAGCCGGGGTTTACCTAGCCAACACTTCTCAATGTTGCTGGTGCGCTCTTACCGCACCCTTGCACCCTTACCATACATAAAGTATTAGGCGGTATGTTTCTGTGGCACTATCCTCACGGTTACCCGCACTGGGAATTACCCAGCAAGCCTGACCATATGGGAGCCCGGACTTTCCTCAAAAAGGTTTATTTTCAAAACAAAATAAAACATTTTTGCGATTGCCTCTCCTGCTTTCACTTAGCATAATGCTTATTATCCCAAAAAACATCTCTTGGGGCTGTAGCTCAGTAGGATAGAGCAACGGTTTCCTAAACCGTAGGTCGTGGGTTCGATTCCCTCCAGTCCCGTTTTAGTTGATAAACTATATGTAGTATGCGTGCATTTTTACAACTCTCTGGCTAGCGTGTATTTAGTAATAAAGCTTTTATGGCTAAGCTGCACGATATGCGTTTAAAACTCTTAATTCAGCAAGAGCATGAACGTATTTCTAAATCTCAACCAAATGATCTAGATCTTTCTATAGTTCAAGCAAGGTGCCTGTGTTGGCTTTCTTTATTAGCAGAAGCTCATGAAGACCAAGCAAATGATGCCGAAAAGAGAGGAGATGCTGAGCAAGCAATGGGATGGTTTGCAGACTCTATGAGATTAAGAGATGTTATTACTTTGGTGACTAGTATTGAAATTCCATTGCCTGATAGTCCAGACTCTCTGGATGAAAATGACGAATTATTTGAAGGGCCTACAATTATGCCTAAATAATGCAATGATATTACGTAGCGTTATTTTTTTCTTTCGAAAGAAGAACTGAGATAACTCTCTGATTGTCAGGAATTTTTTAAAGAGCATGATCGTTTAATTCTAGAATTTCCTACTTTATAAACAACAACTGGAATTAAACTGGGCGACTATCCAATCTGTTAGAACTCTTTCCAACAAAGTTACTGAAGAATTACATAATCAATTATCTGATAAATATAATGAAAGAAATCTTTTGAAAATAATAAACATATTTCCGATATAGAAATTAAAGATGCAATAGACAAATTTGAAAATGTAAAAAATTATTTTGACACTTTTGAGGCCTTAATGGAGAGAATTTTTGATATTAAAGTTCCTAAAATGTGGAAATAAATTTTAAGAAATTTATAGAAAGTTACTTTCTGATCCACTAAAGATTGATAAATTAATATAAAAGGTGTTATTAATCTGTCAAACACCAGATTTACCTGATAAGAATAACTTTAAGTCGTTACTTCTTCAATATCACATGTAATTTCAACTGGCATAGGTGAAACTTTCCAAATAGATTCACAATATTCTCTTATAGATCTGTCAGAAGAAAAATATCCTGATCTTGCAGTATTTAATAGAGCCATTTTATTCCACGCTTTTTTATTACTCCAGAAGTTACTAACTTCATCTTGTTTGTTTAAATAGTCTTCGAAATCAGCCATTACGAAAAATGGATCATTTCCAGTCAAACTATTTAATAAAGGTTTAAATAATTCTTTATCTCCATTACTAAAATGTCCAATTTCTATTAAACGAATTACTTCTTTTAACTCAGGACATTTATCAATGAAAGTCTTGGGAGAATAACCATTATTTTTTAAATGCATTATTTCACTTTCAGTCTTTCCGAAAAGAAAGAAATTCTCTTTTTTAACAAGATCTCTCAACTCTACATTTGCTCCATCAAGAGTTCCTATAGTTAAGGCTCCATTCATAGCAAATTTCATATTCCCTGTTCCTGATGCTTCTTTACCAGCTGTTGAAATTTGCTCAGAAAGGTCTGTTGCTGGATAAACTATTTCTCCAAGTTTGACATTATAGTCAGGTAAGAAAACGACTCTTAAAAGACCATCCATATCAGGATCCGAATTAACTACATCTGCGATACCATTAATAAATCTGATAATTAATTTAGCCATAAAGTAACCTGGAGCAGCTTTTCCTCCAAAAATCACTGTCCTAGGAGCTTCATAATTAGTTTTACCATTTTTAATTCTTAAATACTGAGCAATAATTTGCAGAGCATTTAAATGTTGTCTTTTATATTGATGGATCCTTTTAACTTGGACATCAAAAAGACTTGATGGATCAACAAGTATTCCTGTTTTTGTATGGATAAAATTTGCTAACTTTCGTTTTCCACGCAATTTAGTTTTGTCAAATTCTTGAAGGAAATTTTCATCATCTTTTTTCTTTTCTAATTTTTTTAATAGTTCCATATTTGTAATCCAATTTGGACCAACTTCTTTATCCAATAAATTAGATAAAGATGGATTTGCTAAGGCAACCCATCTTCTAGGAGTTACTCCATTAGTTACATTAGTAAATTTTTCAGGCCATAGATCTGCAAACTCTGGGAGAAGTTGCCTTTTAATTAAGTCAGAGTGAAGTGCAGCAACACCATTAATATGATGAGCTCCTATAGTAGCTAAATGAGCCATTCTCACTGACTTAGAACCTTCTTCATCAATAATAGAAAGTTTTTGTAAAATCTTGTCATCACCTGGGTAACGAAGTCTTAATTGTTGTAAGAATCTCCAATTTATTTCGTAAATAATTTCTAAATGACGAGGAAGTAAGTCACTAAATAGACTTAAATCCCATTTCTCCAAAGCTTCAGGAAGCAAGGTATGGTTTGTGTATGCTACTGATGAAGTAGTTATATTCCATGCATTGTCCCAACCTAGTTGATATTGATCAATTAATAGACGCATTAATTCAGCAACAGCAATTGCGGGATGAGTATCATTTAATTGAACAGTCCAATGTTTGGCAAATTCTGTTATTGGTATAGATCTTTTTTCAAGACTTCTCAACATATCTTGCAGAGAACAACTGACGAAGAAATGTTGTTGTTTGAGCCTTAATCTTCTCCCTTCATCAGTTCCATCATTTGGATAAAGAACTTTAGATAGAGTTTCAGAGGCAACTTTTTCTTCTACTGCTCCATAATAATCACCAATATTGAAAGCATAAAAATCAAAACTCTCTGTTGCATCAGCTCTCCATAATCTTAATCGATCACAAGTATTTACTCTGTAGCCTAATACTGGAACATCATGAGGAACCCCAATTGCATGTTCTGAGGGAACCCATCTAGATCGATAATTACCTTTATCGTCTCTATAACTTTCAGTACGGCCCCCAAAACCAACAAAACATGATTCGTCAGGTTGAGGTAATTCCCATGGCCACCCACCTTTGAGCCATTTATCAGTAACCTCAACTTGCCAACCATCACGAATTAACTGATTAAATATTCCGAATTCGTATCTTATACCATAACCAACAGCAGGAACTTGTAACGAAGCTAAAGACTCCATATAGCATGCTGCAAGTCTCCCAAGACCACCATTTCCTAGGCCTGGCTCTTCTTCGACTTCAAGAATTGTTGAAAGTGATTCTATTCCGAATCTTTTTAAGGCATCTTCTGCTTCTTGTGTAATTCCAAGATTTAATAAATTATTACTTAATTGTGGTCCGATTAAAAATTCTGCTGATAAGTAAGCGACTGTTTTTTGAGGCTTTTTTCTTATAACTTCTTGACTGGCTAAATACCTTGTCATTAATCTATCTTTAACTGCGTAACTTAGAGCCATGTATAAGTCATGAGGACTGGCTGAAGTTGCTAATTTGCCAAGGGTAAAGAATAAGTGCTCTGTCATTCCTTTGAAGAGCGCATCAGAATCCATACCAGCTTTCTCTGGATCTAGATAGCAACCTGGAGTAGGCAGGCGTAGATCAAAGGGTTCGTTGGAATTCATTAGATTTGACATATAACAGACATTAGCCAGTTTTTTTATAAATTCTTTGTTGTAACTTCAGATCCACACTTGTTGAGTATTTTTGCTTTTTTTTACATACTTGGAAAAGTGGGCCCTTCATAAACTATCTTCCAATTAGATAGTTTAATTTTTCTAGCATATAAAAATGTATCCTTTACTTGCTGAATTAAGTGCACATGATTTAGAAGTTGCTGAGACGCTCATCGGAGTTATTAGATTTCTACTGATATTTTTAGCTGCCAGAGCATTAGCGGAAGTACTAGTAAGACTAAGTTTACCTACTATTGTTGGAGAACTTTTAGCAGGGGTTGTTATAGGAGCATCTGGTTTCCATTTATTAATACCCCCCTCTGCTCATACTGAATTAAATCAAGGATTGGTCAATGTAATAAGTTCTTTAGCATCAATACCGCCAGAAGTAGTTCCTGAAGTCTATTTCGAGAGTTTTCCTTCTCTTCAAGCTGTAGCAACACTTGGATTATATGCACTTCTTTTCTTAACAGGATTAGAAAGTGAATTAGAGGAATTAGTTGCAGTTGGTGCGCAAGCTTTTACAGTTGCTATGGCAGGCGTAATTTTGCCTTTTGCCTTTGGTACTTTTGGATTAATGTTTATTTTCCAGGTAGATCTTATTCCAGCAGTATTTGCAGGAGCATCAATGACGGCTACAAGTATAGGAATTACAGCAAGTGTTTTTGGCGAATTAGGATATTTGAAAACTAGGGAAGGGCAAATAGTTATTGGAGCAGCAGTTTTAGATGATATTTTAGGAATTGTTATTCTTGCGGTAGTTGTAGCTCTTGCTGCTGGAGGCTCCTTAGAAATAGCTCCGATAGTTAAATTAGTCGCAGCAGCTGTTGTATTTGTAATTGCTGCTATTGCATTAAGTCGTACAGCAGCTCCTGGATTTGATTGGCTTCTTGATAGGTTGAAAGCACCTGGAGCAGTAGTTGTAGCTTCTTTTGTAATACTTGTTTTATGTTGTTTTGTCGCTACAGCGATAGGTCTTGAAGCAGCTTTAGGGGCTTTTGCTGCTGGTTTGATTCTTAGTAGTTCTAAAAATAACCATGCTATCCAGCAATCAGTTTTGCCATTGGTGTCATTATTCGCGACTATCTTTTTCGTATTGGTAGGAGCTGGTATGGATTTATCAGTTATTAATCCACTTGATCCCGCAAGTAGGTCCGCTCTTGTAGTCGCAGGATTTTTTATTAGTTGTGGCAATTATTGGGAAAATTGCTGCTGGATGGGTTTTTTCAAGTGATAAGCCTACAAATAGATTAGTTGTAGGTTTAGGAATGATGCCTAGAGGAGAAGTGGGATTAATTTTTCTTGGATTAGGAACAAGCGCTAAACTTTTAACTCCATCTCTTGAGGCGGCAATTTTATTAATGGTCATTGGAACGACATTCCTCGCTCCTGTTCTCTTAAGAATTGTTTTAAAAGATAAGCCCCCCGGTGGTGATAATAAAATTTCAGATGATGTTGCAGCTGATCCAGTAGGTCTTCTTTAATGAATAATTTTATTAGAATCAATGAATATTATTATTTGTTAAATGGAAAAATCAGTACTCATAAGTGATGAAGTAAATTATGCATGGAATTTTCTGAATTATCCAATACACACTATTACTGCAAAACCTAAAGAAGAAAGTCCAAAATCATGTGCAATTTTGTTAATACATGGTTTTGGAGCTTCCACTGATCATTGGCGTTTTAATATCCCTGTTTTGAGTCAAAAATATGAAGTTCATGCAATAGATCTTTTGGGTTTTGGAAAAAGTCCTAAGCCAACAGATGTCCAGTATTCTAGTCATCTTTGGAAAGATCAAGTTGCTACATATGTAAAAGAAGTAATTAAAAAACCAACATTTATTGTTGGTAATTCTTTAGGTGGGTATGCATCTTTAGCAGCAAGTGCAGAACTTAAAGAATTATCTGCAGGAGTAGTGTTACTTAATGCTGCTGGAATGTTTAGTGAAGAAAAAGTATCAAATAAAAGCCTTTTACAAAGATCTTTAAAAACTTTTTTTGAAACATTTTTTACGAGGGAATGTTTTTCTTCAAAGAACTATATTTGAAAGCATGAGACGAAGAGTAAATATTAAAAAAGCATTAAATAATGTCTATAAAAACCAAACTAACGTTGATGAATATCTTATCGATTCCATAAGAAAACCTTCACTCGATCAAGGTGCCTTTAACGTTTTTAAAAGTGTTTTCAATCCTGCAGGTGTCCAAGGAGAACCATTTGATAAATTGTTCAAAAAGTTGAAATCTCCACTTTTGCTCCTATGGGGAGGTAAAGATCCATGGATGAACACAGCTAGCAAAAGACTTCTCTATAAAAAATATGCTCCTGAAAATACTAAGGAAGTGATTCTTGATGCCGGTCATTGTCCTCATGATGAAGTCCCTGAATTAGTTAATCAACATATACTTGATTGGATTGATTCTTTGTAGAGAGATTTTGGTGAAAGTTAATTTAGTTGATAAAAATAAAGGTATTTATGTTTTTCAATTAGACGACAAAAATTATATTAATTTTTGTCCTACTAGAGGTGGGCTCCTAACAAACTGGGTTTCTGATGGAAAAGAAATATTATATTTTGATGAAAAAAGATTTATTGATAAAACAAAAAGTATTAGAGGAGGAATCCCAATCCTATTTCCGCTTTGTGGAAATCTTGATATCCCTAATTCTTTATTTGGGAAAAATTATATGCAATTTATGCAACACGGTTTTGCAAGGGATTTGCAATGGAATCACTGCCTAAATGATAAAAAAAATTCTCTTTGTTTAATTTTACAGGATACTGAAAAAAACTAAAATTTATTATCCATATAATTTTGAGCTCAAAATAGAGATTTCCCTAAAAATTAATTGTTTAAAATTTATAATTAATATTCAAAACAAAAATAATATTGAGATGCCAGTAAATTTTGGATTGCATCCTTATTTTAATATTTCAGATTTTAAAAACTTAGAATTTATAGATAACCCGGTAAACTGTCAGAACCAAAAAAATAATTGCTTAAGAAATACTTTTGAAGAGTTAAAAAGTATTAGTAATGGTATTGATTTACTTATGTATACCTCAGGAAAAAGTTCTTTCAGAGATAATTTTTTTAAAAGACAGGTCACTTTAATTCATCCTTATCCTTTTGATTTAGGTGTGATTTGGAGTGATCCTCCCAGAAAAATGGTATGTCTTGAACCATGGACCAGTCCACGAAATTCGTTAGTTAATGGATTAAGAAACATTTTGATTCCACCAAATTCTTCTCAAATATTAGATGCTTCAATACTAATAAATTCTTTTAATTAATTACCAATAATTATGAAAGTTATAGTGATCGATGATGATCCGACAGGTTCTCAAACAGTCAATAATTGTTTATTACTCTTGAAATGGGATTATTCCACTTTAATCAAAGGATTTTATAGTAAATCTAATTTATTTTTTATTTTGGCTAATACTAGGTCTTTATCTGAAAATGATGCAAAATTAAGATTAGTAGAAATTTGTAATGCCCTTAAAAAAGTTATCTCAAATGAATCATTTAAAGAAGAATTTATTTTTTGTAAGTAGAGGTGATTCTACTCTTCGCGGCCATAATTTTTTAGAGCCTAAAATTATTAATGATTGTCTGGGACCTTTTGATGCTACTTTCCATATCCCAGCTTTTATTGAAGGTAAAAGAATAACAATTGATGGGGATCATTTTGTTGATAATGTTCCTGTAAGTCAAACGATTTTTGCCAAAGATAAAATTTTTGGATACAAAACAAGTAATATCAAAAAATTATTATTTCAGAAAAGTAAATCTCAAATTAAATTAAATGATATACAAAATTTAAAATTATCCGAATTAAAAGTTCTTGAAAGTAAAGAAAAAAATTTTGTTTTTAATAAGATCAGAAATTTAAAAGAAAACTCTCATGTAATTGTTGATGTTGAGAATTATTCACAACTTAAAAAGTTTTCTTTATCAATAAAAAAATTAAGTAAACAAAAGAAATTTCTTTTTAGGACCGCTGCAAGTTTTATAAGTTCAGTTTCTGAGATAAAAGAAAATTCTCAAGATCCGTGTTTTTACTCGCTTTTAAGAAGAAAAAATAGCAAAAGAAATTTTCTTCCAGGATTTTTAGTAATTGGATCTTATGTAGAACTTTCAACTATACAACTTAAAGAATTCTTAGAAATAAGTGGTTGTTTACCAATAGAATTGGATGTTTTTGAATTTTCCAGAATTTCTAAATTAAAAAATAATCATAATCAATTGGTTTTGTTCAAATACAAATTTTTAACGCAAATCAGATCTATATTAAAGCAAGAAAATACCCCCGTATTATTCACTTCAAGAAAAGAAGTTTCTCTAGGTAACAATGATGAGCAAGTAAATTTTTATAATTCTCTTGCCCATTTTATTTCTCAAATAGTTTCAGATTTAAAAAATGAAATAGGGTATTTAGTCTCTAAAGGGGGGATTACTTCAAATGTAATACTTAGTAATGGATTTAAAGCAGATTATGTTTATTTGCAAGGGCAAATAATTACAGGAGTTTCTTTAGTTACTTTAAAACTTAAAAATGATGAGAATCTTCCAATAGTTACATTTCCTGGAAATATTGGTAACCAAGATTCATTAGTAAAAGTATGGAGTATTTTAGAAAATAAAACAATTCTTCCAATTAAAAATTTGAGATAATTTCTTCAGCAAAACCACTGCAGGATAGTGGCGCTACATTTGGCTCCATCAAGCGTGCTAAATCATAGGTGACTTTTTTTTCCTTAATAGCTTTACTAATGCCAGAAGTTACCAGATTCGCTGCTTCATTCCAACCAAAATATTCAAGCATCATTACTCCACTAAGAATTACTGAACCCGGATTAATTTTGTTTAATCCTGCATGTTTTGGAGCTGTTCCATGCGTTGCTTCAAAAATTGCGGATTTATCTCCAATATTAGCTCCTGGAGCCATACCTAAGCCTCCCACAATTGCAGCAGCGGCATCAGAAACATAATCTCCGTTTAAGTTTAAGGTCGCAAGAATAGAATATTCTTGAGGCCTTGTTTGAATTTGTTGAAAAATACTATCTGCTATTCGATCATCAACCAAAATAAGTTCTTTCCATTTGTTATCTCCATGAGAATTTGATATTGAGGCTATTACTTCTTTTATTTCTTCGCAAATAAATGCTTTTTTATTACTTGTTAGCTTGTCATAGCCTGGCTCTAACTCTCTGGCATTATTTTCAATTGTAATTTCTGGATTTTTGTCAATATTGTCTAAAATCCAGCTTTCTCTTTCTGTAATGCAGTCTGCTCTGAATTCATTTACTGCTAATTCATATCCCCAATCTCTAAAGGCACCTTCAGTATATTTCATGATATTTCCTTTGTGAACTAGAGTTACATGCTTTTTATTTCCTGACAATCTTTTTGCATGTTCTATAGCCTTTCTGATATGCCTTTGACTTCCTAACTTACTTACTGGTTTTATCCCAATACCTGAACCTTCCGGTATGGATCTATTTTTTAAATTTTTACTATTTGGAATAACCACATTATTTAGATGATTAATTAAATCAATACAAGTCTGATCATCGGCTTCCCATTCAATACCCATATAGATATCTTCTGTATTTTCTCTATAAACAATTATGTCTAAATTTTGTGGATTTTTATGAGGACTAGGAGTCCCTGAATAGTATTTACAGGGTCTAACACAACTATATAAATCAAAAATTTGCCTTAATGCGACATTTAAAGATCTAATCCCCCCTCCTATAGGAGTTGTTAATGGGCCTTTAATCGCAACTCCAAAGTGTCTTATGGCTTCTATAGTGTCCTGCGGTAAATAGTTGTAAGTACCGTATTTTTCACAAGCTTCATCACCAGCATATACCTTGAACCAATTTATTTTTCGTTCATCTCCATAACTTTTTTTTATTGCTTCATCAAGAACAAGTTGAGTAGCTGGCCAAATATCTACCCCAGTACCGTCACCTCTTATGAAAGGAACAATGGGATTATTAGGAACATTAGGCTTACCTTGATTAAAAGTTATTAACTCTCCTTCTGCGGGTAAATTTAATTTTTCAAATTTAGGCATAGCATTTGATTGAATTTTAAAACAGTCAACTAATGTAGTATTTAGGTATCTTAAAATGAAATTAAGTATATTCTTTAAAAACTAGAAATTAATTATTCAAATGTGAATAGATAATAGTTTATTAATCAGCATTTCAACATCTTTCTTAAAAGAAAAAGAATTAAATAAGCAAGGCTGAAGAAATTATGTCAATTTCAATCAAAGGTTATTACCGCTTATGAATGCAAGTTCAAATGTTAGCAATCTAGAAATAGCTAATAAGGTTGCTACTACTGCTACATTATTTCGTAAATATTTCCCAGATGCGAGTGTTAATTTTAGTCCTTGGGATAACGCAAATGATAGAGATTGGTTTGATACTCTTGATTTTTCTTTTCATTTTCCAGGTTGGAGTCCAAGTATAGAATGCAGAGCAGTTTTACTTCAGTTGAGAATTGAAAATAATTGTGAAAATGGAGTACCTAAGTTGTTAGGAATAGTGATGCGCGGAATGATAATTCCTGCTGAAAGATGGAGAGTAGCTACTATTGGGGAGTGGGAGATGACGGGGACTCATTTACCTCAGAAGGAACAAAAAGATAATCTTTTTTTAGTTTGTAAAGAACTTTACAATTTATTCTCTACAACATCCACTGGTAACAAAAATTAGCTGTTTTATATATTTTCCTTGTAGATTAAATATATGTACAATTTTGAAAATACATAAATGGTAGTTGCTCTAGCAGGACAATTAAAAGAAGGGACAAAAAAATCCCATACTATGGCTGAAAATACTGGCTTTGTAGCTTGCTTTTTGAAAGGAGTCGTTGAAAAAAAATCATATAGAAAACTGATAAGTGATTTATATTTTGTTTATGAAGCTATGGAAGAAGAAATTGAAAGATTGGTTCAAGAAGAACATCCCGTAATAAAACCTATCGGCTTTAAATCACTTTTTAGAAAAGAAACACTTGAAAATGATCTTAAATTTTATTTTGGGGATAATTGGCAGAATGAAATTAATATTTCTAAATCGGCGAAAGAATACGTCAATAGAATTCACTTGGTGGCAAAAAAATCTCCTGAATTATTGGTTGGCCATCACTATACCCGCTATATAGGAGATTTATCTGGTGGCCAAATTTTAAAAAAAATAGCAAAAAAAGCTTTGAATTTAGATGGAAATAATGGGTTAAACTTTTATGAATTTGAAAATATTGATGATGAAAAAAAATTCAAAGAAGAATATTCTAAGACTCTTAATCAACTCCCAATAAATCAAAATATCGCTGATCAAATAATTGATGAAGCTAATCAAGCTTTTACTTATAATATGAAAATGTTTAAGGAACTTGAAGGTAACTTAATAACTGTACTAGGAAAGATTGTATTTAATTATCTTACAAAGAAAGTTAGGAAGGGAAGTACAGAAACTTAATATTTATGTTTGAATCATTAAAAAATTTCGTGAAGACTAATATTGAAAATTTAGATGGTCAAGAATTAGAAATATCAAAAGAATTCAAAGAATATCATAATAAAGACTCGAAATATGTTATTAAAAATTGGCTTTTTGAATCCCCACAATATAGGAAGTGGAGAATTACTAAATTAGATGGAGGAGATAAGCTCCAGGTTTTTAATACTGTGGCTTATCCAAATTTCAAAAGTGAGTTTCCTATATTAGGAGCTGATATTTTATGGTTTGGAACTTCTCAAAAATTACTAGCTATTTTTGATTATCAACCATTAATTCAGGAAAAAACATACCTTCAGAAATATTGCTCAAGTTTAGATTTTATAAAAAACCAGTATTCTGTATTTGATAATAATAAAATGAAAAATATATATGATTCAAAAAAATATTTTTCGCCATGGGTAATGATTTGTAGAGGTAATAAATTAAATCTTGATAACGATTTAAATAATATTTTTTATTCATTTATTAGTAATTATTTAATTATTACTAAATTACATCAAAATAATCAATTTTTGACTTTTGAAGAAATAAAAAATAATCATATAGATTACGATAAATACAGTGCTGAAAAAGATCCTGCTGACAAGTTATTTAAAACATTTTTTGGTGAAACTTGGACTGAAAATTTCATTAATAATTTTCTTTTTACCTTAAATCATAATCCTTTAGAATAAATGCTAATTCAAAATACTATTTTTTATAGCCAGGAATGGCGATGGGCTAAATTTATAAAATTTTTAATTTCTCAGTTAGCTAAACATCATTGCGTCGAACATAAAATACCTTCTGATTTTTCTTACAAAGAATCTACCTATGGTTCAAAAAAATTCAAAAATAATATAAATCTGTTCACATGGGGAGCAACTCATCAGAAAAGAATTAACTTCGCAAGAGCTGTATGTATTAATAGTCCAAATTATTCTGTTTTGAATTTTTTAATTATCCCAAATACTATCTATAACATTCCATTCCTAGGAGTAGATTTTGTTTCTTTACCTAATAGTCATTTATTAGTTTTAGATTTTCAGCCATCTTTAAAAGTCGAAAATCAGTTTAATTCTGAATTACTACAACAACTAATAAAACTTAAAAAATCTTGTCATTTATCTCTTCCTGTAGCTGAAAAAATGTCTGAAGATGTAGCAAGATTTTTTTCCCCAGGATTGATCTGGTCTAGATTACCAAAGCAACAAGATAGTGATAAATTGATAGAAAATCAGCTTTATGATTCGTTCAAAGAATATTTGAAATTGTATCTAAAAACTCTTTTTGAAAGTGAGAAAGTTGGGCAAGCTTTACAACGAGAGTTAATTAATGGTCAAAATGATTATTTGAACTACAGAAGGGATAAAGACCCCGCAAGGCCAATGTTATCAAGTTTATTTGGTAAGGATTTTACTGAATCCTTAATTAATAAAGTATTATTTTCTACTAATAAAGTTTTATAATTTTGGATATTTTAAATTAGATGAAAAAGCAATCAGTTCTTTTTGTATGTTTAGGTAATATTTGCAGGTCTCCTGCTGCCGAAGCTATATTTCTAGATTTAATCAATAAAAAAGGTCTAAATGATTGCTTTATTGTTGATTCTGCAGGGACTGGCAGTTGGCATATCGGGAAGAAGGCTGATACTAGAATGAGAATAGCGTCAAAAAAAAGGGGCGTAGAAATCTTAAGTAGAGCTAGACAAATAAATTTTAATGATTTTGAAAAATTTAACTATATAGTTGCCATGGATGACTCAAATTATGAAAATATTATTGCTCTGAAATCTCGAACATCATTATCTGATTTTGCATCAATAAAAAAGATACAAAATTTCAGATCAATTTTTAAAGAGATAGAAGTCCCGGATCCTTACTTTGGAGGAGATGAGGGATTTGATAATGTCCTTGATATTTTAGAAGACTCTGTAAGTGGTTTCTTAGATACTATTTGTTAATTTATTCGAGTTGAATCTCTTTAGGAACATTTAAATTGTAGATGTTAATAATTTTTTCTACCACCTCATTAATTGAATACCCGTCAGTAAGGATTTCAATTGCCTCGTTTGCTTTTTTTAGAGGAGAAATTTTTCTTGTTGAGTCCTCATAATCTCTTTTTCTTATAAGTTCTCTTAATTGATTGAAGTCTATTTCTTCAGTGCCTCTAAGTTCTAATTCTGACTTTCTTCTTTTAGCTCTTTCGTTAATACTAGCTGTTAGGAATATTTTAAGTTCTGCATCAGGAAAAACTGTTGTTCCTATATCTCTCCCTTCAGCCACTAAGCCTCCAGATTGGCCAATTTTTCTTTGCTCATCAACCAAAAATTCTCTAACTCTTTTTATCGATGAAATTTTAGAAACAATAGAACTTATTTCTTGTGAACGAATTTCCTCAGTTACACAAAAATTATTTATAAATACATCTTGCTGAGAAAGAGAATTTGACTTAAAAATAATAGAAATATTATTAAGAATTTTTTCTAATTCTGATTCTTTATCATAATCAATCTTTTCTTTTTTAAAGAGCCAACTTATTGCTCTATACATTGCTCCAGTATCTAGATATAAAAGATTTAACTCCTTTGCAATTAACTTTGTTATGGTACTTTTCCCTGAGCCTGCTGGCCCATCAATTGCAATAATGGGGTTTCTTTTCATAAGAAAAACGTGATCTATTAATCTTATTTTTCCACATTTTATCGCACCAGCTAAAATTGAAATATTATCTTCAGCTTGAACTTTTTTCAAACTATATGGATGTAAATGTTCTAGATATTCAATTGAAATATTCTTTGATTCGAGTTTTTTGATTAGTTGTTTTAAGTCAATCTTTTTATCCTTTTTAAAATGTTTTTTTGCATCAATTAGTTCATTTGAGAATAATCTGAGAATTTCCCTTTCATTTTTAGATAAAAGATTATTACGCG
>QCVV01000015.1 GCA_003210235.1 Prochlorococcus sp. AG-686-O05
AACAGTTGTTGGAGCAAATAATAGAGCCTTAAAATCTCTAAGCGATATCATAGAAGGCAAGCAAGGGAGATTTAGGCAGAATTTACTTGGTAAACGTGTTGATTATTCTGGAAGGTCTGTCATAGTTGTAGGTCCAAAGTTAAAGATGCATCAATGCGGTCTACCTAAAGAAATGGCTGTTGAGCTTTTTCAACCTTTTGTGATACATAGATTAATTCGTCAAAATATTGTAAATAATATAAAAGCGGCAAAAAAATTAATACAAAAAGCAGACGATGAAGTCATGCAAGTACTCCAAGAAGTTATTGAAGGTCATCCAATACTCTTAAATAGAGCTCCGACTCTTCATAGGTTAGGAATTCAGGCTTTTGAACCTAAGTTAGTAGGAGGTAGAGCTATCCAACTACACCCACTTGTATGTCCTGCCTTTAATGCTGATTTTGATGGAGATCAAATGGCAGTTCATGTCCCTTTAGCATTAGAAGCACAGACAGAGGCACGTATGCTTATGTTAGCTAGTAATAATATTCTCTCACCAGCAACAGGAGAGCCCATTGTAACCCCCTCACAAGATATGGTTTTAGGTTCCTACTATCTCACTGCACTACAACCAGACTTTAAAAAACCAAACTTTGGGGAGAATCAAAAAACTTATGCTTCATTAGAAGATGTAATTTTTGCTTTTGAAGATAAACGAATTGGTTTACATGAATGGGTGTGGGTACGGTTTAATGGTGAAGTCGATGATGAAGAAGAATCAAACGAACCAAAAGAATCTAAAGAATTGGAAGATGGTTCTAGGTTAGAAATTTGGAATTTTAGAAGAGACAGATTTGATTCTCAAAATAATTTAATAAGCAGATTTATTTTAACAACAGTCGGAAGGGTGGTTATGAATCATACGATCATTGATTCTGTTTCCAAAACATGATCCTTAAAAAAAAAACTATTATTTATCCATAAAAACATGACATCATCTAAACCAAAAAAAAGTTCAAGAGTACGTAAAAGTACAAAAAATTTAAAAAAAAATAATAAACTTGTTATGCCTTCATTGGCAAAAACCCCACCTTCATTTAAAAATAAAGTAGTAGATAAAAAAGCTTTAAAGAACTTAGTTTCATGGGCTTATAAAACTCATGGAACTGCAGTAACCTCAGCAATGGCAGATAATTTAAAAGATTTAGGATTTAAATATGCTACACAAGCAGCTGTGTCTATTTCAGTAGAAGATTTGAAAGTTCCTGAAGCTAAGCAAGATTTAATCGGACAGGCAGAAGCTCAAATTACTGCTACTGAAGAATGTTACAGACTTGGAGAAATTACAGAAGTTGAGAGACATACAAAGGTTATTGATACGTGGACTGAAACTAATGAGAGATTAGTAGATGCAGTCAAAAATAATTTCAATCAAAACGATCCACTTAATTCGGTTTGGATGATGGCTAATTCTGGGGCAAGAGGTAATATGTCTCAGGTAAGACAATTGGTTGGAATGAGAGGCTTGATGGCGAACCCTCAAGGTGAGATTATTGATTTACCAATTAGAACTAATTTCAGAGAAGGCCTTACAGTTACTGAATATGTGATTTCTTCTTATGGCGCTAGGAAGGGTTTAGTTGATACAGCATTAAGAACTGCTGATTCAGGTTATTTGACAAGAAGATTAGTTGATGTTGCACAAGATGTAATTGTAAGAGAGGAGGATTGTGGTACTGAAAGATCAATAGTGATAGAGGCTGAAGATGGTAAATTTGGCTCAAGGCTAATCGGTAGACTGTCTGCTGAAGATATCTTGGATTCTGAAGATAACTTAATTATTCCAAAAAATACTGCAATAGACCCTTCTTTCTCTACAACTATAGAGAAAGCACTTATCTCAAAAGTAAATATTAGATCCCCATTAACTTGTGAGGCTAATCGTTCAGTTTGTAGAAAATGTTATGGATGGGCCTTGGCTCATAATCATTTAGTTGATTTAGGTGAAGCTGTAGGGATTATAGCTGCCCAATCAATTGGAGAACCTGGAACGCAATTGACTATGAGAACCTTTCATACTGGTGGAGTATCTACAGCAGAAAGTGGAGTCGTAAGATCTAAAACTAACGGTAAAGTTGAATTTAGTTCAAAAGCAAAGATCAGAGGATATAGAACCCCGCATGGAGTGGAAGCCAAACAAGCTGAAGTAGATTTTTTATTAAAGATTATTCCAAGTGGAAGTAATTCTAACAAAGCTCAAAGAATTGAAGTAACAAGTGGCTCTCTTTTATTTGTAGATGATGGTCAAGAAATTGATACAGACATAACTGTTGCACAAATTACTTCAGGAGCTGTAAAAAAAAGTGTTGAAAAAGCTACCAAGGATGTTATTTGCGATCTAGCTGGGCAAGTAAGGTATGACAAAGTTATCCAACCAAAGGAAGTTACTGATAGGCAAGGTAATATTACTTTGAAAGCTCAAAGATTAGGAAGGTTATGGGTCTTGGCCGGCGATGTTTATAATCTACCTCCAAATGCTAAACCTGTTGTTTTAACAGAAAAAAATGTAGAGCAGGGAACTGTCTTAGCAGAAGCAAGTCAATCTAGTGAGTTCGGTGGAGAAGTTCGTTTGAGGGAATCAGTGGGAGATTCAAGAGAAGTTCAGATAGTAACAACTTCAATGCTATTAAGTAATTTTAAATTACTTGAGGAATCTACTCATTCAGGTGAGATTTTTCATTTAGAATCTAATGATGGAACTACATATCGATTAAATACTTCACCTGGGAGTAAAATTAGTAGTGGTGAAATCATTGCTGATTTAGCAGATGAAAGGTTCAGAACAAAAACTGGCGGATTGGTGAAATATGCACCTGGTTTAAGTGTTAAAAAAGCTAGATCATCTAAAAATGGTTTCGAAGTTAGTCAAGGCGGCACTTTGCTTTGGGTACCTCAAGAAACCCATGAAATAAATAAAGATATATCCTTACTTATGACAGAGGATATGGCATGGATTGAAGCAGGAACAGAAGTTGTTAAAGATATATTTAGCCAAACTTCAGGGATTGTCACAGTGACTCAAAAAAATGATATTTTGCGAGAAATTACTGTTAGAAATGGTTCTTTTCATGAATGCGAAGATGAAGAAATTTTAAGTAGATTTACTGAAGAAGGAAAATTAGTCAATCCTGGTGAAAAAATTATAGATAGTATCGATAATAATGAAATTCTTTTCGTTCAAAAATTAGAAACATCAAAAAGTAAGGGTTTACTCTTAAGAACCGTAGAAGAATTTACTATACCTAATGAGGCTGAGTTACCTCAACTATCTCATGTTAAACAGGAGAAAGGACCATCCTTGGGGTTGAAAGCTGTTCAAAGACTTTCTTATAAAGATGGTGAATTAATAAAATCTGTGGAAGGTGTAGAACTTCTCAAAACTCATTTAAGTTTAGAAAGCTTTGATGCCACTCCCCAGATGACAATTGATGTTGAGACAATCAAAGATAAAAGTGATAAATCAACAAACAGATTAAGTTTAGTTATTTTGGAATCTATTTTGGTAAGAAGAGATACCATATCTGACTCTAGTCATGGTTCAACACATACTGAATTACAAGTGAAGAATAATCAGCTGGTTAAAGCAGGAGATGTAATCGCTACTACTCAAATTCTTTGTAAAGAGAAAGGGATAGTGCAATTACCAGATGTAGTTGAGAATGAACCAATTAGAAGACTTATTGTTGAAAGAAACGAAGATAAAATAAAAATTAATATTAAAGGTAAAGCACTTGTTAAGGTAGGTGATCGTGTTGTTGATGGAGATTTAATTAGTAAGGGAGAAAAATCTACTTCATGCGGAGAAATAGAAGAAGTTTCCAGCGACTTTGTGATTTTAAGACTTGGAAGACCATATATGGTTTCTCCTGATTCTGTTTTGCATGTAAAAGATGGAGATTTAGTTCTTCGAGGAGATGGATTAGCTTTACTAGTTTTTGAAAGGCAGAAAACGGGCGATATCGTTCAAGGATTACCTCGAATTGAAGAATTATTGGAAGCAAGAAGACCAAGAGATTCTTCAACTTTATGCAAAAAATCCGGAGTTGTGCAAATCAAAGAAGGGACTGATGAAGAATCAGTATCATTATCTATTATTGAGAGAGATGATTCTATTAATGAATATCAACTTTTAATTGGACAGAATATTATGGTTAGTGATGGACAGCAAGTTACCGGGGGAGAACTCTTAACTGATGGTCCTATTAATCCTCATGAGTTACTAGATTGTTTATTTACAGATTTAAAAGATCAAAAACCTCTAATGGAAGCTGCGCGAGAATCAATATCAAAATTACAAAGAAAAATGGTTAATGAGGTTCAAAATGTTTATAAGTCTCAGGGAGTAGCAATTAGTGATAAACATATTGAAGTCATCGTAAGACAAATGACGAGTAAAGTTCGGATTGAAGATGCAGGAGATACAACCCTTCTTCCTGGTGAATTAATAGAATTAAGACAAGTAGAAGATACAAATCAAGCAATGTCTATTACTGGCGGTGCACCCGCAGAGTTTACACCCGTTTTATTAGGGATAACTAAAGCCTCACTGAATACAGACAGCTTTATTTCAGCAGCCTCTTTCCAGGAAACCACAAGAGTTCTTACTGAAGCTGCTATAGAAGGTAAGTCTGATTGGCTTAGAGGTTTAAAGGAGAATGTAATAATTGGAAGACTAATACCTGCTGGTACAGGTTTTAGTGGGTTTGTTGAAGAATTAGCTTCAGAAGCTGGACCTCATCCTGATATCCTTGCAGAAGAATCCGGTGGTTATAGAAGGGCTCAAAATTTAAGGCCAGACTATACAGTTGATATGCCTCAACCCCCTACGGTAAGTTCTACTGCTATCCTTGATGATCCAAGTGATGAGGATTTAGAAACTACTAGGAATAGGCATGGAATTGATCCTAACTCAAGTAATTTTGCTGCCTTTGCAAGGCCTACTGCTGAGAATCAATTTTCAGAAGATCAATTACCAGATCCAGCGGCTTTGGAAGGATTACAAGAAGAAGGACTTCTTTCTGATGAATAAAAGCTATTCTCATTTTCTGTTACTAGAATGCTATTTTAAATTTTGACTTATGATTAAGCCTGACATTATTCCTAAAAGAAAGTTGCCTCGTTATGGGTTTCATTTTTATAATGAGAGGCTTAATGGAAGAATGGCTATGATAGGATTTGTAGCCCTTATTTTGACTGAACTTTTCTTAAAACATGGATTATTACTATGGTAATTTTCCCATATAATTTGGATTACTGATAATTTGAAAAACCTTCTCGGATGTAGTGTTGAAGACTTAGAAAATGTAGCTTTGAATTATGGTCAAGCTGCCTTTAGAGGACGTCAAATTTATAGTTGGCTTTATAACTATAAAAATAGGTCTAAAAGTATTGATGAAATTAATGTCTTGCCATTAAATTTTAGAAACCAATTAAAAAAAGAAGGTTTTTTAATTGGAGAATTAATTTTAAAAGAAAAGTATTTAGCAAATGACGGAACTTTAAAGTTGTTATTAAATACTAGAGATAATCAAAGTGTAGAGTGCGTTGGAATCCCTACTGAGAAAAGATTAACAGCATGTCTTTCCATTCAAGTAGGATGCCCAATGGATTGCAAATTTTGTGCGACTGGTAAAGAAGGATTAATGAGATCTTTAAAAGTAAGTGAAATACTAGATCAAATTTTATTTATTGAAAATGAAATGAATCAGAAAGTATCTAATATTGTTTTTATGGGAATGGGCGAGCCCTTGTTAAATATTAATGAGTTACTTTTGTCTATTAGATCAATCAATAAGGATTTCGATATTAGTCAGAGAAAGATCACAGTAAGTACTGTCGCTATACCAAAGATGATCAGTAAATTATCAGAAATGTCTTATCAAGTATTGGGTAAATGTCAGTTTACGCTTGCCATAAGCTTGCATGCTTCAAATCAAAAAATAAGAGAAACTATTATACCGAGTGCAAAAAATTATCATATTAAAAATATTATTGATGATTGCAGAGAGTTTGTAAGAATGACTGGGAGAAGAGTGAGTTTCGAATATTTAATGCTTCATGGGGTTAATGATAAAATAGAACACGCTGATGAGTTAAGTAATCTAATAAAAGGATTCCAATGCCATGTGAATTTGATTCAATATAATCAGATTGAGGAAGTTGAATTTAAGCAATCCCCTTCAAAGAATGCTCAACTCTTTCAAACCAGACTTTCTAATAAGGGGATTAATGTTAGTTTTCGAAAAAGTAGAGGCTCAGACAGGAATGCTGCATGTGGTCAGTTAAGGCAAAATGCCAAGATAAAATAATCATATTTAAAAACTTTTTATTAAATTTAACTCAAACACGTTATTATTAATTTAATCGTTTTTTTTCATTGGGTTTTATAAGAACTAAGCTTTTACCTTTTGCAATTGTTAGCTTATTTGCAATAGCTTTTTTTGCTGTTAGTGCAAGGATTTGGCTACCTGGAGATATGATGTCACCTGCTCCGATTAATTAATCTTTATTTTTACTTGATAATGACTAAAAGGAAGGATATTCAAAATGAAAGTTTGGTGGAAATAGCAATAGATCCTGATGTTTTAGCTAAAGAATTATCTGTAGACTTTGAAATTGATCCTTTAGAACAGATTGATAAAGATGGTTTTTCAAGGGGAACTTTAAATAAAAATTTAGAATGCGATGAAGCCTTAAAATTGCTTAAGGGTGATAGAGAGCAAAGAATACAAGGCTTAAGAATATTTTGTGAATATAGAGATAAAAGATCTTTCCCTCTTTTACTACCTTTACTTGATCAACCTTGCCCAGTAGAAAGAATGAGTGCTGTATATGCATTAGGGAGGAATCCATTTCCTAGAGCAGTTGAAAAATTAGTTAGCCTATTAGAAACAGACGATAATGCATATGTTAGAAGAGCTACTGCTTGGAGTTTGGCTAACTATGATAACCAAATTGTTTTGAAGCCATTAATAAATTCATTAAAAAATGATGTTGCTTCAGTAAGATTATGGTCATCTAGTTCTCTCGCCGAAATTGGAAGCACCTCATCCTCTAATGCTCAATTAGCTGCTGAACAACTTTTAATTAGCTTGAAAATTGATAATGAGCCCGTGGTAAGGAGTAATTGTATATGGTCTTTATGTAGATTGTTTGAAAAATTAAATGAAATCTCGCAAGAGAGTTTTGTTGATGAATGTACAAAAATTGCTCTTTTTGATAAAGAGCCTTCAGTTATGGAAGAAGCTAAAACTGCTTTAGATTCAATGGGGATGAAAGGGTTTTATAAATAGAGTTTTATATTTATTAAGTAATCAATAAAAAAGTATATATTTTTTAACTTGTGCCAACTGAAACAATTATTTTTCGTTATTGTATATAAAGTATTAGTACTTAGTACTTGATTTTAATGCCCCAAAGAACATTAAGATTCAAAATTCATCAAGATGGAAGAGTTGAAGAAACCGTTGAAGGATTCAACGGTAATTCATGTAATAGTGCAACAAAAAATGTTGAAGATGCTCTTGGCCAAGTAAAAGTCAAGAATAAAACTTCAGAGGCATTTATCTCTAACCAAAGCGAAAAATCAAATCAAATTAACAACGAATCTAATGTCACATTTTAGTACTATTAAGACTCAACTTAGGGAAGTAAAACCACTGGTTAAAGCTTTAGATCATCTTGGTTACGTAATAAATCAGGAAACAAAATTTGTCAAAGGGTATAGAGGACAATTTACAGCGGTTGATATAAGCATGGATTTGCCTGGTGATACTAAAGTCGGATTTAAATGGGATAATAACTCTAACTCATATGAATTAGTTACTGATCTCGACCTATGGAAGTTTGATTTACCGGTTGAAAGGTTTATTTCAAAAGTTACTCAAATGTATGCTTACCATACAATTGTTTCTAAAACAGAAGAGGACGGATACCAAATAGTTGAGCAAAAAAACAAAAATGATGGATCTATCGAATTGGTTCTCACTAAGTGGGAAAGTTAGTAATTGGATACTAAATCCTTAAGTGAAATTGATAATTATTTTGAAACTAAAGAACTATCTGGTTATGAGCCTGTCCTAGGAGGAGAATTAACTGAAAAAGCAGTTTGGGTTGATGAAAATAGATGTATAGGTTGTAGATATTGTGCTCATGTAGCTACTAATACTTTTGTAGTTGATGATGATTATGGACGGAGTAGAGCAATAAGACAAGATGGAGATAATCTTGAAACGGTGCAAGAAGCTATTGATACTTGTCCAGTGGATTGTATTCATTGGGTTGAATTTGAAAACTTAGAAGATCTAGAAAGTAGTCTTGATAGAGATATGTTTCAATCTCTGGGAAAACTACCAAGAATGAATAAGCATTAATTTCTAATGGAATTGCCTTGTCGCAGATTTGGTAGAACCAATCTAAACATGCCTGTTTTATCCTTAGGAGGCATGAGATTCCAAAAAAGTTGGGATGAATTAAAATTTTCAGAGATTTCACGAAAAGAACAGAATAAAGTTGAAAATATATTGAATCTTGCAAATAAATTTGGTTTTAATCACATAGAGACAGCTAAGTATTATGGGACTTCAGAAATACAGTTAGGTATGGGTTTCAAGAGTATTAAAAAAATACCAAAAATCATCCAAACAAAAATCCCGCCTAATCGTGATCCTAAA
This sequence comes from Prochlorococcus sp. AG-686-O05, assembly GCA_003210235.1. Taxonomy (GTDB): domain Bacteria; phylum Cyanobacteriota; class Cyanobacteriia; order PCC-6307; family Cyanobiaceae; genus Prochlorococcus_A. Next base: position 8,712 of record QCVV01000015.1, read on the forward strand.
TTATTCGAAGCAGAACTTTTGAAAAGCTTTGAAAAATTGCAAGTAAAGAAAATTGATTTATTAGCAATTCATGGCATCAATACACCTGAGCATCTTCATCAATCTGTAAAAGATGGAGGATGTATTGATATTTTAAAAAAATTCCAAAAAGAAAATTTAATTGGATATGTAGGATTTTCGACTCATGGAGAATTATCTCTTATAGAAAAAGCGATATCTACAAATTTCTTTGATTATATTAATTTGCACTGGTATTTCATCAATCAAACGAATTCCAAGTTAATTGACTTGGCTCAAAAATATGATCTTGGAGTTTTTATCATAAGTCCTACCGATAAAGGTGGACATCTTCACACTCCATCAACAAAAATGTTGGAACTTTGTAGCCCTTTACACCCAATAGTATTTAATGATCTTTTTTGCTTAAGGAACAAAAATGTTCATACAATTAGTGTCGGGATAGCGAAAGAGCAAGACTTTAATTTACATTTAGAAGCAGTTTCATTATTGTCAGAATCTGATCATTATATTCCTAAAATATTAAATAGATTACAAGAGGAATCAATAAATTCATTAGGAATAGAGTGGTATAAAAGTTGGGATAAAAATTTACCAAATTGGAAAAATACACCAGGAGGAATAAATATTCCTGTTCTTCTCTGGCTCGCGAATTTAATAGATTCCTTTGATTTAGAAGAATTTGCAAAATCTAGATACCAATTACTTGGTAATGGAAGTCATTGGTTTCCAGGCAATAATGCAAATTTGTTAGATGTTGATGTATGCGAAAGTCAATTATTAAAAGTTTTAGAAAGGCATATAAAACCCAAAAAGGTTATAAAGAAATTAAGAGTACTAAAAGACAAGTTTGGGGAAAAATCATTATCAAGATTATCAAAGAATTAACCTTTGAGTGGATATTTTTCAGCCTTGCCAATACTTCTAGGATAAATATCAGGGCAAGATGCTTTTGGCTCAATAAAAATAGCATTACGTATCCCTTTTTCTCTGGGAAGAAAATTACTTTTAATTTCTAAGATTTGCCCTTCTAATACGTTTAATGTATTCTCTAAATTTTTATTATCTTCATTGGTCCACTTCCCACAATATAAAATACCTAATCCGTTTGATTTCAACATAGGTAATATATATTCAGAAACTGTTGAAGGATTACTAACTGCTCTTGCTGTTGCAATATTAAAGCCATTTTTAAATGAAGATTGACGACCAATGTTTTCAATACGATCATTAATTACAAATATATCGTTTTTGAATTTAATACTTTTGATAATTTCTTTTAGTGAATCTGTTTTTTTTTTAGAGGAATCCACTAGATATATTTCTGAATTAGGATGTGTTATCGCATAGGCAAATCCTGGAAAACCACAACCTGATCCAATATCAATAAATTTTTTATTATCAAAATTTTTATTTGTATTTTCCTTAAATGTCCAAAGGCTGTCATAGACTTGTGATATCCAGTAATCATCTCCATCAATTAATCTCGTTAAGTTGGTTTTATAATTTAGTTCTTGGATTTTTATCTGTAATTCTCTAAACATTATTATTTCCTCTTCAGTTAATAAATTGAGAAGTTTATCAGGGATACTTTCTTTTGTCATTGAGTTTTAAGTAGTTTCTTCTTCTTGATAATTAAAAATATTCAATTTTATCAAAAATGACTAGAATATTTTTAATGATAATTAAACTTTTTGAAAGGCGAGATAACTTATTATAAGATTTTAGGCGTTAATGAAAATGCCTCAAATCACGAATTAAGAAAAGCTTTTTGTAAACTCTCTATAGAATTACATCCTGATACGACTTCCTTAGAATTAGAAGATGCAAAAAATAAATTTCAAAAAGTATTAGAGGCCTATGAAAATTTAAATAATTCTAATTTGAGGAAAATTTATGATGAAAAATTACAAGTAAATTCTAAAAAACCAAATAAAACAAATTTTAATGAAATGAACCCTTTAGTAATGGATGCTAATAATCAGCAGTTAGTAGGTAATAGGAGACCATTTTCAAATGGAGAAATGTTCTCATTATTTTTGTTGATTATTATTATTTTGATAAGTTTATTTTTAGCTATCTTAATCGCTTCTTTTGCTGGCAAAGAAATACAGTCAATTCCAACTTGGCTTTTAAGATAATAATTTAAAGAAATTCTGTGATCCCATCTGACACCCCAATAAATCAACATTCACTTCAATCATTAGAATTATGGTTAAAAGATTTAGGTGCAACTAAAGATATTGATAATCCGTCTAAATGGTACTTGTTACTTTCTAATTGGAATGCAACTATTATTTTTGAACAAGAAGATTTAAGTGTTGTCTGGGAGAGTGGAGGTAAATTAACTAAAAGACTATTTTCTTATTGTATTAATAGAGAAGATATAGAAAATGCTATTTTACAGGGGCCTTAATTTTGTTTTTTAAAGATCGCTTAAAATTTCAAAAATAATTCTGTAACTTTTTTCTAATTGATTGTCTGTAATACAAAGAGGGGGTAATAGATAGATAACATTACCAAGTGGTCTAATAAATAAACCTTTTTTAATTGATAATGCTTTTATCCTTTTACCAATATTGTTTAGATAACCTTCATTTTTACCTATTTCAATATCAAATGCGGCGATAGTTCCTGTGACTCTTATGTTTTTTACAAATGGTAATTTTTCAATTTTCTTTAGATGGGAAAGGTGCTTTTCCTCAAAAGATAGATATTTTATTGGATCTTTTTCTAATAAGTCAAGGCTCGCATTAGCCGCCGCACAACCTAAAGGGTTTGCTGTGAAGCTATGACCATGCCAAAAAGTTTTTTTAGGAGAATAGCTAATAAAAGATTGGAAAAGCGTCTCTTTAGCTAATGTGATTCCCATAGGTAGGAATCCTCCCGTTAAACCCTTTGAAATAGAAATTAGATCAGGAATTATATTTGCCTTTTGAAATGCAAAGAGACTTCCACATCGCCCAAATCCAGTTAATACTTCATCAGCTATTAATAAAGAATTATTATTTTTTACTACTTCTGAAACTTTTCTGATAAATTCAGGCCTAACCATATTCATTCCTCCCGCACCCTGTACTAATGGTTCAAGAATGACAGCTACAGTAGGCTTTTTAAGAAGTTTAGTTAATATTTGAATCGCGTTATTCTCTTTTATTTCAACCTCTTCATCATTTATCCAAGTTGAAGGCCATGGGGCCCTTTTAACAGGGAACATTAGATTATCAAAATTCTCATTGAAAATATTTCGTTCCCCTAAAGCCATTGCTCCAAATGTATCACCATGATAAGCACCATCAAAAGCAATTATTTGGTTTCTTGTTTCACCTTGATTTTGCCAAGATTGATAGGCAATTTTTAAAGCTACCTCTACAGCGGTAGATCCATTATCAGAAAAAAATAGTCTTTCTAATTTTGTTAAGCCACTGAGTCTCTCTGATAATATTTGAGCCTGTGGATGTAAGAAGTCGGCGAATATAACTTGCTCTAGAGTCTTGGCTTGATGATAAATGGCATCTGCTATGTAATCGTTACTATGACCATGTAGAGTAACCCACCAACTACTTATTCCATCAATGAGTTCTTGTTTTGGATTTTTAGTATAAATTAAAGCATTTTTCCCATGAGTAACTTCTAATTGAGGCTTGCTATTTATAATCTGCGTAAAAGGCGGCCATATATTAGGATGCCAATCATGATTAGGATTTTTTAAAACTGGAGATTCCATTTATTATTTTTTTGAATTTAATAAGGTGTTCAATTTATTTTTAATATTGAGCTCTTCCCAAAGTATATCTAAATTATTAGAGTCAATTTTCTGGATATATGGAAATTCAGCAATAATAGGAAGACTACTAAATTCAGTTAATGTTTTTGGATTATCTAAGTGTTTTTTTCCGTTTATAACTAGACCAAGAATTTTAATATTTCTTTTTCTTAATGCCTCAATACTTAGAAGAGTGTGATTAAGAGTCCCAAGGCCGCTCTTGCATACAAGTATTACAGGGATATCCCATTTCTTGATTTGATCTATTTGCAAATAATTTCTTGTAATAGGGACCATTAAGCCCCCCGCTGTTTCTACAATTAAGGACCCATCGATATTTGGTAAATTTAATAGCTGAAAGTTTATAACTTTTTGATCTATTTCTGAAGCCCAATGAGGAGAAACAGGTTCTCTAAAGATATAAGCTTCATTGATTATTTTCGCTTTGTTCACTTTTGCAAGTCGTGCAACAGCTTGACTATCAGTCTCTGACCCAATTCCACTTTGAATAGGCTTCCAGTAAAAAGAATTTAATCCTCTTACAAAAAAAGAACTAATTAATGTCTTTCCGATATCAGTATCTGTACCACATATGACAAATTGGGATTTATTCTTTATAGCGCTCATGATTTTTTTAATATTTCAATATTAATTTCCCATGTAAGGTTAACTGAATTAGTTGCAGTCTTAGGCCAAAACTTTTGTATTGCTTTTAATTCACATACTTTATTACGTTTACACTTGGTTGATTGAGCCCCCACGTTTACTATGCTTCTGAAAAGTTTATAAACATCTGGAAAGTTTTCTAAATATAAGTATTTATTTGAGAAGAATATTTCGTCAGAGTTGAAACTTTTGACTATATTTTTTGAAACAGGGAAAGTTAGGCCACTATATTCAATATTAGTTTCTAAGCAAGTTTTCTTCCATTCCGGGAATGAATTTATTGTGGGATATGAAATTATTAAATAACCACCAGATCTTAATTTGTTAAACCAATCTCTTATTATTTTTTCTGGATTGTCTAACCAGTGTATACAAAAATTAGATGTCATTAGAGGGCAGTTTCTAATTGATGGAGGTAAACCATTATTTAAATCCCATAAAATCTTTTTACTAGATTCCTTATTTTGAAGAAGCATTTTTTTGCTGAAATCAATTCGGCTAATATTTTTTGTAGAAAATTCTTTTTCTATTTCATCAGCTAATAAGCCAGTTCCTGAACCAAGATCTATCCATTCACCTTCTTGAATATTTAGATCTTTTAAGAAATAAACAATCTTATCAGCAAAATGCTTTTGAATATTTGAGTAACTTAAATAATTTGCTGAAGCATTATTAAAGTTATTTTTAACTGTTTCATTCCAGATTTTATTTTTCACATTTATTATCCAGAGTCCTTTTGATGATTTGGTAAAAATTTAAATTAGTTAGACAATGTCCTTGATTATCTAATTCAATTAAAGTTGGCTTTTTAGTTAATGTTTTTTTTAATAACTCAATAAAGTCATCACTTGAATCTTGGTCAAGAATTAAATCGTTTTTAGAATTTATAATGATGACATTGCAATTTTTCTCAAAAGACTTTAAAGAATTTTTATCTGTATAAAGTTTTTTAAGGTCACTTAATAGAAGATTATTATTTAAGCTATCTAAGTTTTTGTAAAACATAGTTTGGAAATTAATGCTCATATTATTGGGCAAAAAAGATCTATGTATAAATTCTTTTAACATAACCTCTGCTTCAAATAACATTATTTTTTTCTCCATCCTCTTAAGAGATCTATTAATTAAATTTCTTTTTTTGCTTGAGGGAAGAAAATTATTAAATGAATTTATAAATACAACATGGGAGGCTTCATCTAAAAGATTTTCTTGAATTAAATGGAAACCTAAAGAGTGACATAAAATCATCTTAATTTGATCGTTCAAATTGTTTTTTATAAATTTTGATTGTTTAACATTTTTTGAAAAATACCCTCTTTCATTATCTTGCCAATGCCATCCATTTTTTTGAAATTCAACTTTATAATTATCCCAGAAACTTTGATCTAAGCCCCAACCATGCTGAGTAATAACTTGGTTCATTTGAAAGCTTTTAAAACAGTAATAAAATTCTTTAGTATGTCTAGATTTAAATCTCTTCTGATTGTTAGCCTTATTCTTGATTCGTTCACGGGAACAGTAGGTGGTCTAATAGCAATAGCTAAAAACCCGTTTTTTTCAAGATGTTTTTGTAGAAGTATTGCCTTTTCTTCTTTTCCAACAATTATAGATAAGATTTGAGATTCTCCTTTAACTGGGTAACTAAAATTTTCAACAATTTCTTTTTTCCATTTTTGAGAAGACATCAATAAATTAATTCCCCATTCGTTATTTTTTTTGATTTTTTGAAGCGATTTAAGTGCACCTGCAGATAAAGCTGGGGAAAGAGCGGTTGTATATCTAAATGCTCCACTTGTTTGAATAAGGTGTTCGCCAATTTTTGAGTTACAAGCTATAAAAGCTCCGCCACTGCCAAATGATTTACCAAAGGTTCCTGTAAGCATTGTTATTCCATCAGACAAATCAAAACTTAAACCTTTCCCTTTAGGTCCTAAAATACCAATAGCGTGAGCTTCATCGACTAATAATTCAACATTATATCTTTTACAAATTCCAGCAATTTCTTTAAGAGGAGCAATTGAACCTTCCATACTGTAAAGAGATTCAACAATTATCAGAATGGACTTATGCGTTGAATTAAATTTAAGAATTTTATTTTCTAAGTCTTTTAAATCATTATGTGCGAATCTTACTAGTTTTGATCCGGCAGCTTTTACTCCAACTAACAAAGAATTATGAATAAATTTATCTGCTATTACAATACTATTTCTGTTAGCTAAACCTTGTACGGCAGCAATATTAGCTTGGAACCCGCTTGGAAATAAAAGAACTTTTTCCTTATTAAGCCATTCTGCAAGTTGTGTCTCTAATAATATATGTACCGGTCTTGAGCCCGTTATGAATCTCGAACTACCTGAACCAAGTCCTTCAGATAAGCTTATTTCATAAGAGGCTTTTATTACATCCTTATCTCTACTTAATCCCAAATAATCATTACTACATAAATCAATAAGGTTATTTTTAACTTTATCTGGATTTAAACTTTGTAGTTCATAGGGTTTTTGACCTAAAGCGAATGTTTTTAATTTACGGAGTCTATTTTTTGGGATTTTTATTTTATTCATTTTTAAACAATTTCAACTAATTGATTTTTATAAAATGATCTATATTTACTATTAAAGTTTGCAAGGTGGATATTGTTTATTAGTATCTATATAGATCATATCTTAAGAAGTTAACTCCTCTCCTCTTCAATCACAATTATTGCTTAATTTAGAGGAATATTTCCCATTCCCTCTAGATCCCTTCCAAATAGAAGCAATAAAAGCTATAAATAGTGGAAATTCTGTTGTTTTAACTGCTCCAACCGGCTCAGGTAAAACATTAATCGGTGAATTTGCTATTTATAGAGGCTTGTCCCATGAAAGTAGAGTTTTTTATACAACCCCTTTAAAAGCTTTATCAAATCAAAAGTTTAGAGATTTTATTAATCAATTTGGAGAGAAGAAAGTAGGTCTCTTAACAGGAGACATTAGTATAAACAGAGATGCTCCAATCTTAGTAATGACTACTGAGATTTTTAGGAATATGCTCTATGGAGAATTTGAAGAATTTAATGACCCTTTGGAAAATTTGGAATCTGTCATTCTTGATGAATGTCATTATATGAATGATCCCCAAAGAGGGACAGTTTGGGAAGAAACAATAATTCATTGTCCAAGTAGAGCACAGATAATAGCTTTATCGGCAACTATATCTAATGCTGACCAACTTCAAAATTGGATAGAAAAAGTTCATGGTCCTACAGTACTCGTGAACAGTAATAAAAGACCAGTTCCATTAGCTTTTATTTTCTGCAGTGCAAAGGGACTCCATCCCCTTTTGAATAATAAGGGTAATGGGATTCATCCAAATTGTAAGATTTGGAGAGCACCAAAAGGGCAAAAAAAGAAAGGTAAAGTAGGCAGAATAATGCAACCAAAGGCTCCTCCTATTGCCTTTGTAATCTCTAAACTTGCAGAGAGAAATATGTTGCCAGCTATTTATTTTATTTTCAGTAGAAGAGGCTGTGATAAGGCTGTGGAATATATAAAAGATTTATCTTTAGTAAGTTATTCAGAAGCAAATTTGATATCTCAAAGATTAGATGTTTATCTGAAAAATAATGAAGAGGGTGTAAAAGATAAATTTCATTGTGAAGCTCTTAAACGAGGTATTGCTTCACACCATGCTGGTTTGCTACCAGCATGGAAAGAGTTAGTAGAGGAACTATTTCAGCAAGGATTGATAAAAGTTGTTTTTGCAACTGAAACTTTAGCTGCTGGTATTAATATGCCTGCAAGAACAACAGTAATTTCAACATTATCAAAAAGGAGTGATGAAGGACATAGATTATTATTTAGTAGTGAATTCTTGCAGATGTCAGGAAGAGCTGGAAGAAGAGGAAAGGATTTGCAGGGATATGTTGTAACCTTACAAACTAGATTTGAGGGAGCAAAAGAAGCAAGTACCTTGGCTATTAGTGAACCAAATCCACTAGTTAGTCAGTTCACGCCAAGCTACGGAATGGTTCTTAATCTTTTGCAAAATTATAGTTTAGATAAATCAAGAGAATTAATAAAAAGAAGTTTTGGGAGCTTTTTATATTTAGGAGAATCTTCAGAAGAGACGGCTAATCTTGATAATTTAGAAAGAGATTTAAAAGAACTAAAAAAAATAACTTCTAATATTTCATGGCAAGATTTCGATTCATACGAAAAGTTGAAAAGTCGCTTAAAAGAAGAAAGAAGATTGTTAAGGATATTAGAAAAACAAGCAGCTGAAAAACTATCAGAGGAAATCACTAGTGCACTTACCTTTATTAAAGATGGTAGTTTAATTTCCATAAAAGCACCTCAAATAAATAGAAAAGTTGTTCCAGCTTTAATTTGTAAAAAAATATATGAATCAAAAAAAATTAAAAGTTTGCTCTGTTTAACAATTGATAATTTATTTATCCTTATAAAACCTTCTTATATAATCAATATTTTTCCTGATTTAGAGGAGATTGAAATTTTGAAACTTGAGGAACCCAAGATGAATTTCTCAGGAGAAGTTGTCAGAGGTGATAATAAATCACAAACTTTTGTAGATAAAATTTTTGAAATTTCTAAAAAATATGATTTAAGAACTCCTCAATACGATCTAACAATTGAAGTTTTGGCACAACAGAAACTAATTACTAATTTGGATGAAACCATAACTAATCAGCCTGCGCATAAATTTGGGGACTCTAAAAAATTAAAAAGATATAGAAAAAGGATTATCGAGATTGAGCAAGAAATAGTGATGAAAAATAATCTTTTGGAAGAAAAAGAAAATCACAACTGGAAAAAATTTACTGATTTAATAAAAATTTTGAATCATTTTGGATGTCTAAATGATTTAGAGCTTACCGAAGTAGGGCAATCAGTTGGCGCAATAAGAAGTGAAAATGAATTATGGGTGGGACTTGTTTTACTTAGTGGCTATTTGGATGATTTGGCTCCACCTGATTTAGCCGCAATAATTCAAGCAATTTGTGTGGATGTAAGAAGACCAAATCTTTGGTGTAATTTTAAGCCTTCCATAAAAGTTATAGATGTTTTTAACGAGTTAGATAGCCTAAGAAAATTAGTAGCCTCAAAACAAAATAAGTTTAATATTAACACTCCAATTTTTTTAGAAACAGAGTTGACTGGGATAATTTCAGAATGGGCGAGTGGTAAAAAATGGAAAGAACTAATTTTTAATACTTCTTTAGATGAGGGGGATGTTGTAAGGATCTTAAGAAGATCTATGGATGTTTTATCACAAATTCAATATTGCGTAGGAGTAAGTAATAAACTAAAAAACAAAGCAAAGTTAGCATTAAAAGCTATTAATAGATTTCCTGTTTCTGAATCTAATGATTTGTTAAAAGTCTCTGATAATATTAATCCAGCAACAAAAAGAATCGATAATAATTCCTAAAAGTAGTTAAATTAGATCATTTTATTAGTATTTATAGCATCCTCAAAATCATTAGCAGTTAAGTAACCTAACTTTAGTGTTGCTTCTTTTAAGTTAATTGATTCATTAAAGGCAAGATTCGCAATTTCTGCTGCTTTTTCATAACCTATTTTGGGAACCAATGCTGTTACAAGCATTAGTGAATTTTCAAGATTCTTTTTTATAGTTTTTGGGTTAGCTTGTATCCCTTCAACTAATTTCAGTCTGAAGTTACTTATTGCATTATTAAGTAATTTTATACTCGTCAGAATATTAAATCCAATTAGTGGCTTATATTCATTCATTTGTAAAGTACCGCTGGCATTAGCTATTGATACTGCGTATTCAAAACCCATTACTTGAGTGCATACCATTGATAATGCTTCACATTGGGTAGGATTAACTTTTCCAGGCATGATTGAGCTTCCCGGTTCATTCTGGGGAATTATTAACTCATAAATACCAGATCTAGGTCCTGAGGACAATATTTTAATATCATTAGAAATCTTAAATAATGCACTTGCTAGGATTTTTATTTGACCCATTACTTGGGCTAATCGATCATGAGATGCCATTAAAGAGAAATGATTCTTTGATGTATAAAAAAACAAATTAGTATACTCTGTAATTGATTTTATAGATTCTTCTGAAAAATCTTTTGGACAGTTAATACCTGTACCAACGGCAGTACCACCTAGTGGTAAGAAACATAATTCATCAAGACTTATTATGAGAGCATCTTCAGCGTCCTTAAGTTGTTTTGACCATGCAGAAACTTCTTGACCAAGAGAAATTGGAACTGCATCTTGAAAATGAGTTCTACCTATTTTTATAAGATTTTTCCATTCATTACTCTTACTATCAAGAACCTTAGTAAGTTTCTTTATTGATGGAACTAATTTTTTAATTATTTCAGTAACAACAGATATCTGAATAGCTGCAGGAAAAGTATCATTTGTAGACTGCGATTTATTAACATCGTCATTTGGATGAATAGGATAATGACTTCCAAGTTTTGAATTCGTTTTTAATGCAGCAATATTAGATATGACTTCATTTATATTCATATTTGTTTGAGTACCACTACCTGTCTGCCATATTTTTAAAGGGAATTGAGAATCGTGTTTTCCATCGAGTATTTCTGTGCAGGCTTCAATAATGAGATCTTTTTTAAAATTGTTTATTAAACCTAATTTAAAATTAGAAATTGCAGCTGCTTTTTTTATAACTGTAAGTGAATAAATTAATTCAAGTGGAATTAACTCCTCACCAATGGAAAAATTTATGATTGATCTCTGCGTTTGGGCTCCCCACAAAGCCTCTGCAGGAACTTTAATCTGTCCCATACTATCTTTTTCAGATCTAAAGTTCTTGGTCATCAAAAAAACTGTGGTTAAACTTCAAATAATATTTGGGGATTTAAATACTTAACTTTTCCCATATTACATGTAAATTGTTGAGATGAATTGAGGGGTCAAAGCATTCCTTCAAATCATTCTCAGTAACTAATGCCATTATCTCTTGGTCTCCCTCGATATTCTTCTTGAAATTACCATTCTCATTATTCCAAGCTTGATGAGCACTTTTTTGCACCAAGCTATAAGCCTTTTCCCTAGACATACCCTTTTCAACAAGTAAAAGTAAAACTTTCTGACTAAAAATTACTCCTCCATATATATTTAAATTCTTGAGCATATTGTCTGGATACACTTTTAAATTATTTATTATTTCTTTCATTTCTCTAAGCATAAAATGTAGGCATATAGATACATCGGGTAACATGATACGCTCATTAGAACTATGGCTAATATCTCTCTCGTGCCAAAGTGGAACATTTTCAAGAGCTGTTACAACATAACTTCTTAAAATTCTAGATAAACCGCTAACCCTTTCACTTCGTATAGGATTTCTTTTGTGAGGCATAGCTGAGCTTCCTTTTTGCCCTTTTGAGAATCCTTCTTCAACTTCTAAAACATCTGTTCTCTGAAGGTTCCTTATCTCAGTTGCAAATCTATCAAGTGAAGCTCCTACAAGCGCGATTGTTTGAACATATTCAGCATGTCTATCTCTTGATATAACCTGAGTACTTGCTGTATCTGGTTTTAAGCCCAGCAAATCACAAGTTATTTTTTCTATTTCTGGATTTGTATTAGCGTAAGTGCCCATCGCTCCACTTATTTGTCCAATGGAAATAGATTCTTTAAGGATTAATAATCTTTTTTTATCTCTTAGTATTTCTGCTAACCATCCTGCCAATTTAAACCCAAACGAAATAGGCTCTCCGTGAATTGCATGCGATCTCCCAATCATTAAAGTATTTTTGTGCTGTCTCGCTAATGATCTGACTTCATTTTCAAGTTTTTCAATTTCCTCTAATAACAATTCGCAGGAATCTTTTAGCTGTAAAGATAGCCCAGTATCAAGGACATCACTACTAGTCATTCCAACATGAATATATCTTCCGGAATCTCCAACATATTCATTGATATTTGTTAGAAATGCTATTACATCATGTTTTACTTCTCTCTCAATTTCTTTAATTCTTGATTCTTCAAATTTTGCATTTAAACGAATCTCTTTTAGCGCATCTTCAGGCATTTTTCCAACAGAACAATTTGCCTCACAAGCTGCAATTTCAACTTTAAGCCAACTCTGGAATTTTGCATTTTCAGTCCAGATTTTTCCCATTTCGGGTAATGTGTAACGTTCAATCACAATTTTTAAACATCTTCAATTTCAACTTTATAACTAAAATCTCATAATTGCTCTATACGTTAAAGATCTACTTGCCATTGAACATATTTGGATAAGTATTATTGTCATATATAAAAGCTTTTGTATTTGTAAATATCAATTCATTTTGAAAAGTGCCTAAACCCTGCGACTGCATTATCTTTATAAATAGTAAGTATTTCGTTTTTAATAAAATTTTAAATTAGCATTATGTTTCAAAAATATAAACTGAAAATAGCCAGAAGTTTTTTATTAAAATTCCTTTTTTAGAATAAATGATTAAAAAAAGTAGGTTAGATATTTATCTTCTGTACAAAGGTTTATGTGAGACTCGTCAGAAAGCTCAGGGTCTAATTCTTGCAGGAAAGGTTAAAGATATCAATGGTAAGATTTTCGATAAACCTGGTCAACAAGTTTTAATAGGCACTGAATTTATTATTGAATCTGAACCTCAATTTGTATCTAGAGGAGGAGAAAAATTACTGGAGGCTTTCCAAAAACTAAACATTAATGTGCAAGATAGAATTTGTATAGATGCAGGAATTTCTACTGGAGGATTTACTGATTGCTTATTGCAACAAGGAGCAAAAATGGTTTACGGGATAGATGTGGGTTATGGACAAACGGCTTGGAAAATAAGGAAAAATCCGAAAGTGAAACTCTTTGAAAGAACAAATATTAGGAATTTAAAGCCTTTAGATATTTATTCTGAAGAAAGTTTATTACCAAATTTTGTTGTAGCGGATTTGTCTTTTATTTCACTAAAGTTAGTTTTCCAACCTATT
>QCVV01000016.1 GCA_003210235.1 Prochlorococcus sp. AG-686-O05
TTTCCAGAGTTAAGAGAAAAAGAAAATAAATAAAAGAGTTTTTTATTATAAATAACAATATAAATTAGCTATTAAATAATAAAAAAGATAAGTAGTCTAGGAACCTAGAAATACAAATAAGCGTGTAAATTGTCGATAATTATAGTAATCTAGAATTCTATTTTTTGTATTAATTGCAGTGCTTTATAGTTTTTAATTATTATATTTCAAGAGCATCTCATCATATTTTATAGAAGAAGCCTAGGAAGTTTGATATAAGAAAAATAATTACTTTTATTTTTTAAGTGAAAAAAAGGAATAAGGGGATATTTGCATTATTAATATTAAGTACTTCGAGCTTGTTAATACCTTCTCCTAGTTTGTTCGCAGAAGATTTAATAGATAGCTTCACCGTCGATACTCTTTATTCCAATACTGGTATTGATTGGGGTTACTGGTTTACTGCTCCAGCAAATATAAATATAACGGGTGTTAATTATCCCAATGCTGTCAATTCTTCTCTTCAATATTATTACGAAATTTATGATATAACCATTAGTAATGATCCTTTCTTTGATTTTGAGACTGGAGATAGTTTTGATAATTATATTGTTTCAAGTTCAACATTAAAGCAAAGTGGATCGGGGTTAACTTCGGCTACTACCTTTTCTGCTATATCGTTTGATCAAGGAGATAAAATCGGAGTAGTGGGAGGATTTGGGAGCCCTAGAAAACATGCTCATAGTACTAGGGGCAATCGTTCCGCTTCAATAGGCGGACAATCAGTGAGCCTACATAATCTTTATCAGGCGAGTGCTTCTGGAAGTTTTACTGTAGATACAACTAACCCATCTGGTTCAAATCAAAGAATTTCTTATATTCAGCTTGAAGTGGCAGAAGCTGTTGCTGCTAACGATGATGGAGATGCAACATATACAATTAACGGTACAACTACTGCAGGGCAATCTTTAAGTACATCAGTTACAACAGCTGATCCAGATGGGAATGGAACTATTAGTTCTTATACTTGGCAATCTTCATCCAACGGATCAAGCTGGTCTACGGTTGGAACAAGTTCCACTTATACACTAACTACTTCAGAGGAAGGTAAATATATAAGATTAACTGTTGCATATACAGATGGGGAGAATTTTTCAGAATCAGTTACTGCTAATTCAGTTACTATTCCTCATGTAGATTCTGGAGATGCGGTTTTTGCGATAAGTGGTTCAACTTATGCTGGCAAAATCTTAACTGCAGCTCAGTCTTCTTCTGATCCAGATGGTGATGGTACTTTTAGCTATAAATGGCAATCCTCCTCTGACAACTCATCATGGACTGATATATCAGGAGCTACAAATTCTACTTTTATCGTCACAGAATCAGAAGAGGGTAAATATATAAGACTAGTTATCACATATACCGATTTACAAAATTTTTCAGAATCAGTATTAGTAAGTGCAGTATCTATTAGCCAGCTACACACTGAATGGGTACAACCATATGCAGCAATGCAAACTATTGGATTGGGATCAATAAAAAGTCATAGAGACTTGGTTTTATCTAAAGCAGGAGAATGCAATAACTATGGTTGGGTGATTGGAGATACTGATTATTGTGTATATACCAATGCAAACAATACAACTGCTTCTGTTAACGGTAATAGCAGTTATGGGGGATATGATTATGAAAAATTTAATACCTCATTAAATGTAGAGAAGACAATTAATGATAGATGGAAAGCTGGAGTTGCTTATGGCGTTGGGTCTTCTAATTTAGATAATTCCAACTTCTCCAGTACAACAGCTAGTTTGAGTTCCACTAACACTCACTATTCTATTTATGGAGT
Source organism: Prochlorococcus sp. AG-686-O05 (assembly GCA_003210235.1). Classification (GTDB taxonomy): domain Bacteria; phylum Cyanobacteriota; class Cyanobacteriia; order PCC-6307; family Cyanobiaceae; genus Prochlorococcus_A. The sequence goes on from QCVV01000016.1 coordinate 1,829, forward strand.
TAAGACAGTTAGTGATAAATTCACCTTAAAAGGAATGATTGGCGGATCTGATTTTGATTACAAAGGTAATAGAAATTATTCGACTACATCAGCAACATCTGCGTACGATACTGATGGTTATACTGCGGAGATAAATGGTATCTGGGATATAAAAAAGAATATCAAAAATATGAAATCTCCAATCCGTTTACAACCAACGGTAGGAGTTGCTTATGCCGCCCATACTCAAGATGGATTCAATGAATCTGGTAGTGGAGATTTAGTTACCATTGATCCAAATCAGGCAGAATCTCTTCTGTTTAAAACAGGAATTAGTATAGATAAGCAAATCCCTATGGAAGGAGGAAAGTGGATTTTAGTTCCTTCACTTGCACTAAATTATGAAATGGACCCCTATGCGGATGAAAATCATAGAAGTATTAAAGGTGGATTAACAGAAAGCTCAACAGCACATACTAAAGTTTCTTCTAAAACACTTGGTCAACATAATGGCTCTATAAAAGTGGGAGCTGATTTTATCTGTACTAAAGATTTTATGTTTAACTTAAATGCTGAATATGGACTAGCAGAAGGAGGAGATGAGCATTCCTATGGTGGCGGTTTTAGATGGCAGTTTTAATCAACTAGTTATTAATTAATTTAAAAAGGTAGGCACCATTTATAAGATCTTCGAAGATACTAGATCCCCCTACAGATCCCTTTTAGGTTATGAGACGGTACAGGCAATAAAAAAGAGAGGTTGGGATTCCTCTCTATGACTTGGATTCTAAGAGTCGGGGCGACAGGATTCGAACCTGCGACCTAGTGCTCCCAAAGCACCCGCGCTACCAAGCTGCGCCACGCCCCGCTAATAAGATCTTAGTTCATAACAGACATCTATAAAAGACCAAAGTGATAAATATTTTATAAAAAATATTTTTAGGTACAAATATTATTGCCCTCACTAATTTGTTACTGTTTTTTGAAATTTAATTTTTCAGTAAAAAATAAGGTGCTTGTTTAAACAAACCATTAAAATCCATTTTACATATTTTGAAGAAAGACCTATTCTTTAGGGAATATCGTATAAAGACCTAATTACATCCTTTTTAAAGGATTTAGAGAAAAAAAATTGCTTCCTAGCTAGAGTAAAATCAATTTAATTAAATAGATCATTAAAACTAACACCAGTAATAAAGAGAATGAAAAGGATTAATGAATTAATCGATACATATAAAGATTATCCAAAAAATGGAATTGAATTCAAAGATGTTCTTGGAATTCTTCAAGAACCAAAGTTATTCAAGGAACTTATTTTAAAGATGTCAACTAGTCAAATAATAGAAAATGCAGATGCAATAATTTCTATTGATGCAAGAGGCTTTATTTTTGGTTCGGCAATCTCTTTGCAAGCTTCAAAACCAATGATCGTAGCAAGAAAACCTGGCAAGCTCCCAGGAGAACTTTTAGAAAAAAAATATAGTTTAGAGTATGGAGAAAATTCACTTTCCATCCAAAAGAAAGCTCTACAAAAATATAACTCTTATGCCATTGTTGATGATTTATTAGCAACTGGCGGAACTGTTAATTGTGTTTCAAAGATCCTTAACAGTAATGATAAAAAAGTTACAGGACTTTTAGTGGTTATCGAATTGATGAAGTTGGAAGGAAGATTGAGACTTGATTTCCCCATTGAATCATCAATAATTTTATAAATATTAAATTAGTTTAAAGTAGATAATATTCTTATAAATAATTAGGTACTATAAATAATTATCTAAGAAATAAAGATAAATTAAAACTCTAATGAGTGAGTAAAAAATATCTTACTTTTATAATTTTTTGAAAGTACATGTAAAATTATGGAGAATCACTACGGATAATTTTTCGCAAAATTTAATTAAAAACTTTAAATTTATTTTAAATGAACCCTAATGAACCAGCTGTTATTCCAACTATAAGAAAAAAACAGAATTCAACCAAATCTCTTGGTAATTTATTTAATACAACATTAAGTTGAGTCATTTAACCTTGTGCTCCTCAGGTTTATTTCATAAATGGTAACCACAAATATTCAGAAATGAGAGATCCCTTCTTTTTCTTTTGTTTTTTTTTAGAATCTAAAATAACTATTGAATTTGGTTACTGATTTCAAAAAATAAGGATTAAGTTTTTTGTCTCTATGATTGATTTAGATTATCGAATGAAGTTAATGAAAAGTTATTCTTCTTGAAAAAATTTTTAGGTTCCTGCATAAGCTCATTATAGTTTTTCCATCCACCAACTGATTTACTGTTTATTGGTGACCTTACCTGCACGTTGCTTGCTGTAAAAAATCCTTGTTGACTTTTGTTAGGATGTAAGTATGAATCGTCCCATTTAAATCCCAACCAACTTATGAGTTTTTTAATTTCTTGCTCTGGATTACTGACAAGTTTGTCATAGGACAAAAAGTAAATATAATTTTTATATTTTTCATTATAAAAGCTCATTATCTGAAATTGATATTTATAATATTCCGCAGAATCTATTAGAGATGAAGAATATTCGTTCCCCTTTCCTGTGAATTTTGCTCTATACATCGATAGAAGATTATCTAAAGGATTTCTATATGTATAAATAACTTTTGAATGTTTAAGCTTTGATAAAATATGGGGAATATGCATATAGTTGCTAAGCATTTTGTTAGTGATATATTTCTTTTTTGAAAAATTTTGACTGTAATTGAAATATATTTCATCTACATTGGAAAAATTAGATTTTTCAGATTCAACTAAAGCATTTCTTAGAATACTATTCTCCCCAAGATTATGAACATCCTTATTCATTCCTATTATCGATTCGACTAATGTAGATCCTGATCTTGGTAGTCCAACAATAAAAATATCTCTTATGTACTTTAATTCTGGATTGTTAAATGATTTGTCTAAGTGAATTTTATTTTTAATAGATTCAGAAATTTTAATAATATCTTTTAAGTTTGAAGGTTCTTCTAAAAGTTTTAAATCATTAGCTTGTTTTAATATCTCTGAACTTTTTTTAAATTCTTTGAGATTGTGATAAACATGGGATTTAGAAAATAGGATATTGAAACGATCTTTATTTGTCTTGAAATCTTTTATTTTTAGATCAATAATTTTGTTTTTTATATCTTGATCATTCTCAACGTTAATTATTGTAGAAAATAAATAATAAGACATTGAATGATTTGGATTCTTATCCAATATTTTTTTTAAGAATTTAATACTATCTTTCTTACTACCAATACCAATTAAAAAATTGGCAAAACTATAAAGAGCTTCATCATTATCAGGTGCTAGCGAGATTGATATTTTAAAAAATTTATTAGCCTCTTCAAAATTACCAGTGCTTTTAAATATTTCTCCCAAAAGTTCACTAAATAAGTGATTTTTTGAAAATAGTTTTTTTGCCGTCATAGTAATATCTATCGCTTCTTTTGGCCGATTTAAATTTATTAATATTTTTATTAAATTGTGATAACTCTGCCAAAGATTTGGTTCTAGTTCTATGGCCTTTTTGGCAAATGGATATGCTTCATAAAATCTTCCCTTATTATTTAAAATAAAACCCATTTTAAAAAATGGAATGAAATTTTTAGAATTAACTTCAATTGCTTTCTTGAAAAGGATTATAGAACTATTTGTATCTTTTAAATATTGACAAACTATCGCATAATTTAAAAAAAATTCTTCTGTACGGAAATCCTTTTGGAAGAGAATTCTGTAAGTTTTCGCGGCCTGAACAAAATCCCCATTATTCTGTGATTCAAATGCTTTATGGTAAAGATTCAAATTTTCATTTGTACGAAAAGATATATTTCTTTTTTTTATATTTTGATTATTTTTGTTTGAATTCTGAAAACCTTTCATTTAAAGAACTTATCTCGTTTACTTTTATATTGAATTATTTATAATTAAATTTTACATATTATACTATAGTAGTTAAATATAAAATCTATAAATAATTTCTAATAATTTATATTTATTTTATAGATTTAACTTTTAAATTATCGTAGTACTTGATAAATTATGATTATCGCTTATTAAGCATGGATTACCTAAAAAAATCTCTTAGAAAATTAAATATTAAAAGCGATTATGAGGAAGTTGATACAAAACTAGCAAGTGGTTGGTATGTTGACACAATGGAAGGAAACAAAAAGAAAAAATATAAAACCAAGCAGGTGAAATTTAAAATTTCAAAAAAAATTTAAATTTCAACATTATTTTTTCAATAGAAAATAATGTTTCGGCCATTACTCTATTATTTGTAACGGTTTAAAAAGTGGCACTTAATTTTTAAAATGTATCCGTTGATACTTGAAATACTAATGCTTTATACATTAAGATAAGGTGTACTTTAAATTTCGTGTGAGGGAATTTATGAAGCTTTTTAAGAGCTTGCTTGTAGCACCTGCAGCCTTAGGTCTTTTAGCACCTATGACTGCATCAGCTAATGAGCTTAATTTAAATGATGTATCTGGTTATTCTTCATCAGAAGAAATTCAGAACATAAGCGAATTTAACGCTGCTGATCTTGCGATAACAAATAGTCGCGTAGATGGCTTAGAAGCAAGATTCAATGATTATGAAGCTGGTTCATTTTCATCAACAACATCAGCTAGTTTCTCCGTAGATATGGCTATTGGAGCAGTTGATGGTAATTCTGACAAAATCGAAGCTTTAGGAACAGCTTATGGTTATCAGATCGATTTATCAACAACATTTACAGGTGAAGATGCCCTTAGTGTATCTTTAGATGCTGGTTCTGGTGGTGTGCAACTTTCTGAGCTTGACCTTAATTCAAATGGTGATGGCTTAATCGTTGATGGTATTACTTATACATTCCCACTTGGTGAAAAAGCAACTGTTTTAATTGGTGATTCAACAGATGGTAGTGCTCTTTACAGTACTGCTTGTGTATACGGTGGATTCACAAATACACTAGATGATTGTGGTAATTTTAGTTCTGCTTTCACATCAGCTACTAATGGTGCATCACTTTCAGCTTCCTACGATATCGGTAATGGATTTACTGGTGCTATCGGATTTTCTGGAGAAGGAACTGGCAATGGTCTAATGACCAAGGAAAGTACTGATATGTACGGTGGTCAGATTGCTTATGCTACAGATAATTTAGGTGCTTCTGTAACTTATGCAAACCTTGATACAGCAACTGCATGGGGCCTAAATGGTTACTATACTTTTGATGATAGTTCTCTTCCATCACTCAGTGTTGGATATGAATTCACTGAAAACGAAGGTAGTACTGCTGATCAGACTCAGTGGTTTGCAGGCCTTCAGTGGGATGAGGTAGGACCTGGATCTCTTGGCGTTGCAGCTGGAACTAAAGGACCACAAAGTGAGGATGCTACAGAACTAATGGCTTACGAGGCATTTTATTCTTATCCAATCAATGATGGTATGACAATTACTCCAGCAGTTTTCATTCTTGAAAGCGAAGCTGGATCTGATGATGAAACAGGCGTTGTTGTAAAAACATCATTTAGTTTCTAAATCTAAATTTTCTATAAACCAAAAAAGGCCTGCTCTAAGCAGGCTTTTTTTATTTCTATTTTTAATCTGTATCTTAAATACTACCAAAAAATTAAAAATACATTATTATATATAGTGTAATCCTGTGTGAGGACAAAAAAATGAAGCTTTTTCAGCGTTTGCTGTTAGCTCCTGCAGCCTTAGGACTTTTAACTCCTATTTCTGCAAATGCAAATGAGGTTAACCTCAACGAAATTTCAAACTACTCTGATGTAGAAAGTATTGAACTTGCTAACTTTAATAATGAAGTCTCAACTAAGAGTCCTTTATTAGCCGGAGGAGAAGGTCTAATGGACGATGATCATGATCATGGTCCTGAAGATTCATTTTCATCAACAACATCAGCTAGTTTCTCCGTAGATATGGCTATTGGAGCAGTTGATGGTAATTCTGACAAAATCGAAGCTTTAGGAACAGCTTATGGTTATCAGATCGATTTATCAACAACATTTACAGGTGAAGATGCCCTTAGTGTATCTTTAGATGCTGGTTCTGGTGGTGTGCAACTTTCTGAGCTTGACCTTAATTCAAATGGTGATGGCTTAATCGTTGATGGTATTACTTATACATTCCCACTTGGTGAAAAAGCAACTGTTTTAATTGGTGATTCAACAGATGGTAGTGCTCTTTACAGTACTGCTTGTGTATACGGTGGATTCACAAATACACTAGATGATTGTGGTAATTTTAGTTCTGCTTTCACATCAGCTACTAATGGTGCATCACTTTCAGCTTCCTACGATATCGGTAATGGATTTACTGGTGCTATCGGATTTTCTGGAGAAGGAACTGGCAATGGTCTAATGACCAAGGAAAGTACTGATATGTACGGTGGTCAGATTGCTTATGCTACAGATAATTTAGGTGCTTCTGTAACTTATGCAAACCTTGATACAGCAACTGCATGGGGCCTAAATGGTTACTATACTTTTGATGATAGTTCTCTTCCATCACTCAGTGTTGGATATGAATTCACTGAAAACGAAGGTAGTACTGCTGATCAGACTCAGTGGTTTGCAGGCCTTCAGTGGGATGAGGTAGGACCTGGATCTCTTGGCGTTGCAGCTGGAACTAAAGGACCACAAAGTGAGGATGCTACAGAACTAATGGCTTACGAGGCATTTTATTCTTATCCAATCAATGATGGTATGACAATTACTCCAGCAGTTTTCATTCTTGAAAGCGAAGCTGGATCTGATGATGAAACAGGCGTTGTTGTAAAAACATCATTTAGTTTCTAAATCTAAATTTTCTATAAACCAAAAAAGGCCTGCTCTAAGCAGGCTTTTTTTATTTCTATTATTTTTATATAAAACTTCAATAATGAGTTTTTATAAAGTATCTAAAATTTTAATTAATATTTTTTATTTATTCTATATCTATTGAAAGACTGATTTAATACATAATTTATGTATTTGTTATCTCATAATTGATTAATAAATTATGAAATTTTTAATATGTCACCAATATTTAAATGTTTGATTTGTAGAAAAGATATTGAAAGGTCAAAAAAAACTTTTTGGATCAAAAAAGGTCATTTACTTTGCTCTTCATGCTTAGATCAGATAGAAAAAAAAGACATATAACTTAGTCATATGTCTTTTAATAAAATTTATATTTGGAATATTAAATATAAATTCAACTGTGATTTTACTACTGCTGAGATTATTATAAAATATTCATGTATGTATCAATAAAGTATCGGTGATTTATAGAAATTGATGGGTGATGAAGTTTACATTACCTTTTTTAAAGACTATTAATTCAACATACTAATTAAAGCTAAACCTTTATTAATTTTTCACTAAAGATTATTTATTTAAGATAAGCTTTAGCCTAAAAAATGAAGAGCTTTAAATTTAAATACTCTCTGTAAATTGTATTACTGAGTTTTAGAACCAACCAGGTATTATTTGACCTGTAGTTACATATGCACCAACAGCTGCAACGAAACCTAACATTGCGGCCCAACCATTAAAACGTTCTGCTTCAGGAGTCATGATAATCTAAATAAATTTATAAGTTATATTGTAACAGTATATGTAAAGGTTTGTAAAGGCATTGATGGAATTAAAGGGAATTTTCTTTTAGTTTTATATAAACTTGGATTTTGTAAGCATAACTAATACAATGATGTAACAGTAATGTTTAGTTATTTGCTTAAAAACAATTTTCAATAAGTGAGAAAGCTAACTCTTTGTATGTTAAAACTGGTTTGAAATTAAAACAAATATTAAATTTTCAAATCTTAAAAATCCTGAATAGTGTACTTAAATCTCCCGTTTTACAAATTATTACTCATGGGGCGTTTTGAGGAGTATGAGCAATACTTTATAATTCAAAGTCATCAATACTTTGGTTCAACTTTTCTTCATTCAATTATTGACAGAACTCATTTGTAGCAAATCATTGATCTTCGCTGTTTTTAATTGACAAATCGATTACGTATAACAATATAAATTTGATAATTTATTGCAATGGAGTTAAGAATCTAATCTTTTAAGAACTTCCAAATTATTAATATAGACTCAATTTTTTAAATGTGGGTCGCCTGAGATTCGAACTCAGGACCAGCCGGTTAAAAGCCGGATGCTCTACCGCTGAGCTAGCGACCCATTTGTAAAATTGAGTACATAAGAAATTATCCCTTTTTAAGGTAAAAAAAACAACTGAATATCCTAAGTTGAACAATTGAAATACAATTCTTAACTTATGATATGAAAAATTAAAAATACTCTCTTTATTTGCAGATGATAGGTAAAATAAGATATAAATTAACGAATATCAAAAATGTTAAGAGCAATTGTAGTTTTCGCACCAATTATCGCAGCATTAGCTTGGGTTGTATTTAATATCCAAAAACCTGCAAGAGAGCAATTTAACAGAGATTTTTTGGGAAAGGACTAATTTGATTTGATAGACAAACAAATAATTGTTATAGGTGCGGGATTAGCAGGTTGTGAAGCTGCTTGGCAAATAGCTAACTCTGGGATAAAGGTAAAACTTATAGAAATGAGACCTCTTTGTTCAACTCCAGCCCACCATACGAGTGAGTTTTCAGAATTGGTTTGTAGTAATAGTTTTGGAGCTCTGAGCCCAGATAGAGCCGCTGGTTTGCTGCAAGAAGAATTAAGAACTTTTAATTCTTTGATAATAAAAACAGCAGATAATTTTTCTGTCCCAGCGGGAGGAGCTTTAGCCGTCGATAGATCAAAATTTAGTAAATCATTAACAAAAATATTATCTACTCATCCTCTTGTACAAGTAAAGAGATTTGAACAACTTGATATCCCTGATAAAAAAAATATCACTGTAATTGCAACAGGACCTTTAACTTCAAATGTATTAGCTAATAAAATAAAAAAATTTACCGGTTTAGATTCTTGTCATTTTTTTGATGCAGCAAGTCCTATTATTTTTGGTGATACTATTGATCATGAAATTGCTTTTAAGGCCAGTAGATACGATAAAGGAGATCCAGCCTATTTAAATTGTCCAATGGATAAAATGGAGTATCTTAACTTTAGAAATGCATTAATAAATGGAGAACAGGCTAGTTTAAAAGATTTCGATAAAGAATCTGCAAATTTTTTTGAGGCTTGTTTACCCATAGAGGAAATAGCTAGAAGGGGCATTGAAACGATGAGATATGGTCCTTTGAAATCTATTGGCTTATGGAATCCAGAATGGGGGGATTTATTTGATAGGGAAAATAGATTAAAAAAAAGACCGCATGCAATTGTTCAATTAAGAAAGGAGGATCTTGAAGGTAAATTACTAAATATGGTAGGTTTTCAAACTAATCTCAAATGGTCAGAGCAAAAAAGAATATTTAGGATGATACCCGGCCTAGAAAAAGCTGAGTTTGTACGTTTTGGAGTAATGCATAGAAATACATTTTTAGAATCTCCAAAATTAATATTACCAACACTCCAATTTTTGAAAAGAGAGACTCTTTTCGCCGCAGGGCAAATAACAGGCACAGAGGGATATGCTGCTGCTGCTGCTGGAGGTATGCTAGCTGGATTAAATGCTGCTTTATTAGCTAAAAATAAAAGTCCAGTTACTTTCCCCAACGAATCAATGATAGGGTCTCTAATGAATTTCATAAGTAATAGAAACGAAATCATGTCAAATCAGAAAAAAAATAAATTTCAACCAATGCCTGCTTCATTTGGTTTGGTCCCAGAATTAACTCATAAGATAAAAGATAAAAAATTAAGATACAAGGAATATCAAGAAAGATCGCTAAGGGTATTGCAAGACTTTAAAAAAGTATTAGATTCATCTTTTGAAAATGATCACTTACTTGTTGAGATTAATTAAAATGGATTATTCGGGAAATTAAAAATGAAGTCAAATAAAAAAAAATTCGATGCCATTATTGTTGGCTCAGGGATAGGAGGTTTAGTAACAGCATCCCAATTAGCTGCTAAGGGAGCCAAAGTCCTCGTTCTTGAAAAATACATTATTCCAGGAGGAAGCGGAGGCTCTTTTAAAAGAAAGGGTTATACATTTGATGTTGGTGCATCAATGATTTTTGGGTTTGGTGAGAAAGGTTATACAAATTTATTAACTCGTGCTTTAAAAGATGTAAATGAGAAATGTGAAACTATTCCTGATCCTGTTCAACTTGAGTATCATCTTCCAAACAACTTTATCATTTCTGTAGACAAAAGTTATCAGAAATTTATTAGTAAATTAGCAACTAGGTTCCCAGAGGAGAAAGAGGGCATAAAAAAATTTTATGGCACATGCGAAAAAGTTTTTAATTGCTTAGATTCGATGCCCCTATTATCAATAGAGGATCCCGGTTATCTTTTTAAGGTATTCTTTAAAGCGCCATTATCCTGCTTAGGCTTAGCTAGATGGCTGCCAATAAATGCAGGAGATGTTGCTAGAAAGTTTATTAAGGATCCTGAACTTTTAAAATTTATAGATATCGAGTGTTTTTGTTGGTCAGTAATGCCAGCTCTTAAAACTCCGATGATAAATGCTGGAATGGTTTTTACTGATAGACATGCTGGAGGTATAAATTATCCAAAAGGCGGAGTTGGCAAGATTGCAGAGAAATTAGTTTCTGGGTTGGAAAGGCTTGGAAGTAAAATACGTTATAAAGCTAATGTGACTGAAATACTTTTACAAGATGGAAAGGCAGTAGGAGTAAAACTGGTAAATGGAGAAGAAATTTACTCAAATATTATTGTATCCAATGCTACAAGATGGGATACCTTTGGACTTAATAATCTTAAAAAAGGATTAATTAAAAGTGGTCAAGTACCAAAAAGTGAAAATAAGTGGTCGAAAACTTATAAGCCTTCTCCATCTTTCGTTTCAATTCATCTTGGGGTTACAAAAGATTTAATAAAGAAAGACACTAATTGTCATCATATAATTGTTGAGAATTGGGATGAATTAGAAAATGAAAAAGGGGTGATTTTTATTTCTATACCTACATTACTAGATCCATCCTTGGCTCCAGAAGGTAAACATATTATCCATGCATTTACTCCTTCATCAATCGAAGAATGGGAGAACCTCTCGCGAGAAGATTATCTAAAAAAGAAGCAAGTTTATTATTCATTCCTTATTGATAAAATTTCTAAAATAATTCCTAACTTAGATCAAAATATTGATCACAAAGAGATAGGTACTCCAAGAACTCATAAAAAATTCCTTGGGAGATTCGAAGGCAGTTATGGACCAATTCCTAATAAAAAATTGCTTGGATTACTTCCTATGCCTTTCAATACTACAAAAATTAAAAACCTTTATTGCGTTGGAGATTCATGTTTTCCAGGTCAAGGTCTAAATGCAGTAGCTTTTAGTGGTTATGCTTGCGCTCATAAAATAGGATCAAAATTAAATATAAATAGTTTTAATTTACCGGACTAAAAAGGATCAATCAGATGATAGAAAAGTTCAAAACTCTTTTTTTTGTTAAAAGCTCTTTGATTTCATTATATTTAGCACTTACATTTCCTATCCCATTTATTTCAAGTGAAAAATTAAAGATATTCTCAATAATTTCTTTTATTTTTGGTTTACTTTTGATTATCAATATTACAAATGATTATGTGGATACCTGTGATGAAAAAATTTCTTATAAAACAAGTTTTCTTTCTAAAGTGTTTGGAAAAAAAAATTGGGAAATTTTTTGGAAAGATATTAAATTAATTAAATCTTTGCCAACCAGCCAAGGCAGTAATGTTTATTATTTCATTAATAATAAAAACGAAAGTTTTCTTGTACCACAACGAGTTGAAAATTTCGAAAAGTTTATATCTATTATTGAGGAAAAGACGAGATTAAATATCGATAAAATGACATACATTTCACCTTTATGGACATATAAATTACTAACTTTCTTGTCTATACTTATGATTATTGGTGAAATAATAGCTTTTACAACTTAAATATTATCAATACTAAATCTATATCCTTGCTGTCGAACAGTGGTAATGCCTCCTCCTTCTCCTAATCCTGCTTGCTCTAATTTTCTACGCAATGTCAGAACTTGAGTATCTACAGATCTTGGTCCTCCGCTAAATGGCGGCCATGCCAACCTTAGAAGCTCTTGGCGACTTCGAACCATACCAGGAGGCATAAGTAAAGCACAAAGCAACGCAAACTCTCTAGGGCTCAATTCGACAGGCTTCTCACTTAGAGTGACTTGCCTTAAAAGTAAATGAACCTCTAGAGGACCTACTGCAACTTTCTCCTGCAAACCTATACGACCTCTCTTGAGTAGAGTTCTGCATCTTGCTGCTAACTCCTCTAATCCGAAAGGTTTTCTTAGGACATCATCAGCCCCCTCATCTAATAAGCTGACTAATGCTTCTACTCCAGATCTTGCTGTTAGAACAATAACTGAGGAACCCAATTGTTGAGCTAATCTCATTGCAGTATTTTGTTCTAATATTTCAGCACTGACAAGTAAGTCAGGAGACTGTTCTCTACATAAGTCAACAGCTTCCATTGCTGAACCTACAGCGGCAGCTAGATGACCGTCTTGACGAAGTCTTTGTACTAAGACTGTTCTTAGTGTGGGGTGAGGTTCAACAACAAGAACTCTCGAAGGGGTCTGAGAGGTCGAGGGCAATTGTGAGCTGCCAGGAGCTGAAGCTAAGATTTGCTCAGTTGATTGCATTCTTAATTACTGTTTGGCCAGGCAATTTTTAATCATCCTTAATAAGGTATAACAAATGCTAAATAAAAATCAGAATCTATCAAATTATGACATCATTTGAAAATCCAGTAGCAATTCGCCATTTTCAATCAATTTGCGATAGTTGCCAAGACCTAGTAACTAGATTTCATACTCCCTCAGACTTAAAATTATATAGTGATGGATATCTCCAGGCCCTAAGGAATTGCAAGGGTTTAGAGCTAAAAGATCAAGAGAAATTAGAAAGATTAATTGAAAGATGGATATTAGATCCATCCAGCTTTATAAATCCAGATGGTGAAGAAAATAAAGGTTTTTTTGATAAAAAAAAGATTTAAAATATTAATTTTTATTAACTAAATTTAGTATTTATACTTAGTAAATATTTCAAGACGCTAGTGCAATCTCGATCTTTTCTTTCAATGTACCTGTATTGTACATTTCGATAAGAATATCTGAACCCCCTAAGAATTCTCCTTTCAAATAAACTTGAGGAATTGTTGGCCATTCAGAATACTCTTTAATACCTTCTCTTATTTCAAAATCACTTAAAACATCAAAAGTATTAAATGCGACACCAAGTGAATTAAGAATTTGGACTACATTATTAGAAAAACCACATTGAGGCATTAATTTGGTTCCTTTCATAAAAACCATAACTGGATTAGAGTTGATAAGTTTTTGAATTTTATTTTTAGTAGAGTTTTCCATAATTTAATTAGGAGTTTCTGTTTTTAGTGCTAACGCATGGATAGCTTCTGAAGCTAATTCTTCTTTTAGTGCAGAATAGACTAGTTGATGCTGTTTAACTAATGATAATCCATTAAATTCAGATGAAATTACTGTTACTTGCAAATGATCATCTCCTTTAAGATTCTCAACATAAACTTCAGAATCAACTATTTTTTTGCTTTATTAAGTTAATTACTTCACTTTTAGTAGCCATTATTGTTTCCTATAATCCTCTGTAGGGTGTTTCAACAAATCCAAGTTGGATCAGATTTTTATAAGCTTCCTTACCTTCTGAACTATTAGGCGACATTAACCTTATTATTTCTACAAGTAAGGGTACAGCGACTTCGGGTTGCTTTTTGCTTTTATATAACGCCGCTAATCTTGCATTTGATTCTGCCCAAATTTGTAAAGATTTCTTACCTTTTTCTGCCATCTCCTTTGGGATTCTGGCATCTAATCCTCTAAACGAACCATTTAAATCCCCGTAAAATCCAGCTAATTGTTTTGCTAAACTTCTTGCTTTATCAAAAGATACTTTTGCTTTATCAAACTCACCAGATTTTATTAGGGTATCGCCTTCTCTTAAGAAGGTTTGTACGTTTGTAATTGAAAGTTTTTTATTAGCACTTGAAAGGACTTTATAATTATTGGGATCCTCACCATCTGCATAAACAGTATTTGTAGGGGAAAGTATTCCTAAAGATATAAAAATAATTGGAATTAATTTTAAGAATTTCATGTTATCTTATTTTCTAATTTTAATACTAACTGATTATGGATTCATCGACCGACAATTTTTAATGCTTCTTTTTTCAGCGGTTGTCATTTTTTCGTACAATATTTTATTAAACTCATTTATTGAAATATTTGTATGGTTATTAATGATTAATGGCTCTCCAAAACATAGAGAAACTTTACTTCTAAACTTTGGAGATACCTCACTATAAGCTATACCAATAGGGAGTATGGTTATAAATTTTGTTTTTGTTGTAGCTAATCTAGCTAATCTATATAGTCCTTCTTTTAGGACTATTTTTTTTCCATATTTATTAATTTTTCCTTCTGGAAAAACAACTAACTGTCTTTTTTGACTATTAGATCAACAGCATATCGTAAAACAGAAAGAGAAGGAGATATTTGATTTATTGAAAAACAACCAAGTCTTTTTAAAAACCAACCCTGAATACCTTTCATCTCGTTTTTAGTAACCATGAATCTACAATCCTTTTTGGTTACTCTCCTTCCCATTGCCATAGTAAGAATTAATCCATCCCATCTTGATCGATGGGTTGGAGCTAAAATGACTGAGTTATTTTTTGGAATGGGTATATTATTAATTATTTTCCTCTCTTTAAAAAATATTTTCATAGCGATATCTTGAGTTATAAACATTGCGATTGGACCCAGAATTGGGTTAATTTCACGCCAGATATTAATAGTCTTTTTTTTCAAATTCAATTTACTTTATATTAATAAACTATACGTTTGTAATTTTTTATTAGCTAGAATTGGGCGGTTACTAAATTGTCTAAATCAAAGAGTCAATAATTTATGGCAACATTAGGAGTAAATATAGATCATATTGCAAATGTCAGGCAGGCTAGGAAGACGGTAGAACCTGATCCTGTTCAGTTCGCTTTCTTAGCAGAAATAGGAGGAGCTGATTCTATAACAGTTCACTTAAGAGAAGATAGAAGGCATATACAAGATCGAGATATATATCTTTTAAAAGATACTATTAAAACGAAACTCAATTTAGAGATGGCAGCGACTGAAGAAATGTTGAGTATTTCTAAAAAGTTACTTCCAGATTACGTAACACTTGTACCAGAGAAAAGAATGGAAATCACCACAGAGGGAGGGTTAGATGTCAAAAATAATGAGAAATACCTTAAAGGCTACGTTAAAAGTTTAAAAAGTTCCAATATTGAAGTAAGCGCATTTATAGATCCTGCAAATGATCAGATTAATGCTTCAGGAGAAATAGGATTTGATTTTATTGAATTACATACTGGCAAATATGCTGATTTAAAAGGACAAGATCAATATGCAGAGCTTCAAAAAATTATTGAATCTTCGTATTTGGCCGTTGATCTTGGATTAGTCGTTAATGCAGGACATGGGCTGAATTATCAGAATGTAAAAAAGATTGCATCAATTAACAATATGAATGAGTTAAATATTGGACATAGTATTGTTGCAAGGGCTTTAGCGGTAGGTCTAGAAAGAGCTGTACGCGAAATGAAGACTCTAATTTCCATAAATTAATTTTTTAAAATGACAACTTATTTTTTCGTTGCAGCAAGTGAGAAATTTCTAACAGTTGAAGAACCTCTTGAAGAGATTTTAAAAGAAAGGGTCCGAAACTATAAAGAAAACAAAAAGGAAATAGATTTTTGGCTTTTAAAGAATCCATCTTTTTTTGAAATCATCAGCATTTGTAGACTTATCTAAAAAAATCCCAAATACTCCATCCGCAGTTATCTCTACAGATAAGAAATTTATTACCTTCTTAAAGCTTCGCTTAGAATTTGTTGCTGTAGGAGAATTTGAATGCCCTAATAGCGAAATTAGTGACCCTCTAAAAGTTGAGTAAAACATAATAAAAGAAAATTGCTTAATATTTATAAATCAAACAAAATTGAAGTTATTACTGAGCTATTAGCAAAAGAATTAATAATTAACCCCCCATTGATAACTGAAAAATTAGATATAGCAGTACCTAATTATTTTTTAGGGAAGTGGTTATGGGATCAAATAACAATAAGTAATCAAATAAGTGCTCTTTATGAATTTAAGACCCTATCAAGTTATACCGAAGCATTATTGAAAAATATTTTTCCTTCAATTGATATGGGAGTATGGAATTTTGATTCAATAAAATGGGGAATTATAGATTCATTTGAAGAATTAAATAGCTATAAAGAATCTTTACCGCTTAGTAATTGGATTAATAAATATTTAAACAATAAAAAGATAATTGATGGGGATATTCATAATTTAACAAAAAAGATTGCAAATAATTTTATTGAGTATCTAATTTTCAGACCTGAGATGATAGCTAATTGGAATAGATATGAGTTGAAATCAGGAAATCTTTTTAATAATTTAAATACAAACGAATATTGGCAACCAATTTTATATAAATTACTTGAGAAGAAAATGTCTGAGAAACCTGCATGTTTATACATGATTGATGTAATCAATAATATTGAAAAAATTACAAAACGAAAAAAATATAATACCTAGACAAATTTATATTATTTCTGATAATAATTTATCTAGATTACACGTTAGCTTTTATTCGAAATTAGCAGAATTTACTAAGGTTAATTTATACTTAATCTCTGCTGGTGATAATTTGTGGGATAGAATAAACTCTCTTGAGGGAGAAGTAGATTTTAGTTCTATTGAGAGCAAATTTAATTTAAATAATTCAAATATCGAAAAAATATTCGGTAAATTTGGAGCTAATTATCAGAAATTAATTGAGGAAAATTCAAATATTGAAGATATAAATATAAACAATAATTCAATTTATGTTGATCCCACTTTTAGTTTTACAAGTAAGAATGATATTCCTTTTCTTAATCAAATACAGAAAAGATTAATTGATAATGATGAATGTGATTTTATAATAAATGATAAGGACGAATCTATTATTTTTAGGGGCCATTTTAATCAATTGAGTCAATTAGAGTCTGTAAGAAATAAAATTATAGAAATATTAGAATCTTGCGATGATATTGAATATAGTGATATCGCAATAGTATCTCCACAAACTAGTTTAATAAAACCTTTCCTCAGGTATATCTTTAATAATGAATTAATAAATGGACAAAAGCTACCTTATTTTTTTCTTGAAGATAATTATGAAGATTCTTCAAATGTATATAATTTCTTACTTGATATTATTGAATTGGCAAATGAGAAGATTACCCTTGAAAAATTAGAATATTTTCTTTCTAAAAAAGTAACTCAGAATATTTTTGATTTTGATATTACTGAGAAAAATGAGATTATTTTAATATTAAATGAAGTTGGTTTTCATTGGGGATTAGATACTAATGAAAGGTTGGGTGAAGAAAAAAATAATTTAGAGTGGTGTATAAATAGAATTATTTTAGGTCTAGTTTATGACGAGGAATTCAGTTTAAAAAATTCTAACCTAAAATCATTTAGCCCTAAGAATTCAAGCTTGGACTTGAATAAATGGGTTAAAATATTACTTAAATTAAAACAATATATTAACCTACTAAGAGGATCGTTTAATTATTCAGACTGGGTTAAAAAGATTAAATTTATACTTAATAACATTAGAAATTTTAATGAGAATTTCAATTTAGATATATATGAAATAATTAGAATACTTGATAATTATTTACTATCAACAATATCTGATCAAGTAATAGTGTTGAATGTTTTTAGAGAAATATTAATTTCATATATAAATAATTTTAACTATAGAAATCAATCTTATATAAATAAGATATTAGTAAGTGATATTGAGAAGGTTAGGCTAATACCTCGTAAGATTATTTTCTTAATTAATATGAATAGTATTTATTATCCAAGATTATCAAGAAATGAAAATATAAATTTGTTAAATAAAAAGTACTTTCTTGGGGACCCCTCGGCCTTTGATAGAGAAAAATATTTTTTCTTGGAGTTATTAATTTCCTGTAGAAAGCAATTTGTAGTTTCTTGGGTTTTTAATGATAAAGATAATAATATACTAGATATTTCTTTCCCTATAAAGGAACTAATAAACTATTTTGAGAGTTTTTTGACTGTTAAGCAAAGTAATTCGATAATTAAATACTTTAACTATAAGAGACAAGAAGTTGTTAATCCTAAAAATAATAATTTTGTTAAAAGTCATTATTCTTTAATAAATAAAATAGATTGGGAAGAAAAATTTTTTTGATAGTAAAGATTTTAAGTTATCTGAATTGATTTATTGGTTTAAAGCTCCTCAGCTCTATTGGCTCAATAAAAAAAATATTTCCCCTAAAGGGATATTTATTCATCATCCAGATGAAGAGTATGTGAGTAATTTAAAGAAATTTCAATTGGTTACTAAAGTCATTCAGAAATTAAAAATTGATAATTATGACATTATTTATGAATTAAAAAATTTAAATATAAAAGAACAATTTCTTGAAAATGGAATTATTGCGCCAAGAAATAGTATTTTAACAAAAGAAAAAGAGATAAAAAATCTGTTAGGAAGTTTAGCTGAAAATTTGAGTAAAGATAAAAACATTGATAGAGTTTATGTTAAATCAAATTCAAATAAAGAAGAATATTTCATTTCTGATAATGTGGTAATTGAATTGATTCATTCCAAACTTAATTTAAAAAGTTTGTCAGAAGCTTGGATTAAATTACTCTTCATTTCTTCTTTAGAGAAGAAGATAACGAAGACAAAAGTAATTTTTAGAAAAGAAAATCAATATAAATCAGAAATTCTTCAATCACCAGGCCAACTCCAATCAAAGAAAATATTAGAAGAATATATAAATATTTTTAAGAATTACTCTGATAAATGTTTGCCGCTCCCTCCAGAAAGCACATATAAATATGTAGAGGCAAAGATGCTACTTAAAAATGAGAAAAAAGCTTTTTCTGAAAAATGGATAGGAAATAAAACATTTACTAATGGAGAAAGAGATAATAGAACAATTCAAATATGTTTTGGAAATAAAAAAGAAGGAGAATTCTTTTTTGGAAATGATAAATTTGATGATTTATCATTCAGATTATATGGCCCATTATTTAAGGCATTAAAAAAATAAATAATGTCTAAATTTCAGTTAACAAAATTTCTTAAGACTTCTTATGAATTTTTCCTAGTTATTTTACAGTTCTTTATCATAATTCTTCATTTTATTCAGTTGGATTTTCTTCCTAAGAAAGAAATAATGCAATTTAATTTTACAGTTACTTTTGTGGGTTTCTTACTTATCATCATCTCAACAATTGTTATGTTAATTTCAATTAGAGACTTAGGTAGTAATTTATCTCCTTTTCCAAGACCTATATTCAATGGCAATCTAATTACATCAGGTATTTAT